>JAUMYC010000189.1 GCA_030528845.1 Eubacteriales bacterium | reverse complement strand
CGATTACTGCTTATCGGTCTCCTTGACGGTGCCGTCGCCGGCGATGGCTTCGCGCATGCGGGTGTCGGAGACGACGTTCTGCATCTGATAGTAGTCCATCACGCCCAGCTTGCCTTCGCGAAGCGCGGCAGCCATGGCGTGCGGGATCTCGGCCTCGGCCTCCACGACCTTGGCGCGCATTTCCTGCACATGGGCGACCATTTCCTGCTCCTGAGCGACGGCCATTGCGCGGCGCTCTTCGGCCTTGGCCTGCGCGATGCGCCTGTCGGCTTCGGCCTGATCCATCTGCAGCTGCGCGCCGACGTTGCGGCCGACGTCCACGTCTGCGATATCGATGGAGAGGATCTCAAAGGCGGTGCCGCTGTCGAGGCCCTTGGCCAGCACGGTGCGGGAGATCTTGTCCGGGTTTTCGAGGACTTCCTTGTGGGTGTCGGCGGAGCCGACGGTGGTGACGATGCCTTCGCCGACGCGGGCGATGATGGTCTCCTCGCCGGCGCCGCCGATGAGACGGGCGATGTTGGCGCGCACGGTGACGCGGGCCTTGGCGCGCAGCTCGATGCCGTCCTTGGCGATGGCGGCGACGATGGGCGTTTCGATGACCTTCGGGTTGACGGACATCTTCACGGCCTCGAGCACGTTGCGGCCGGCCAGGTCGATGGCGCGGCATTCTTCAAACTCCAGCGGGATGGCTGCGCTCTGCGCGGCGATGAGCGCGTCGACCACGCGGTCGACCGAGCCGCCGGCCAGCAGGTGCGCTTCCATTTCGTTCATGTTCACATCCAGACCGGCCTTGGTGGCCTTGATGAGCGGATGCACGATGCGCGAAGGATTGATGCGCCTGAAGCGCATGCCGATGAGCGCGGAGATGGGCACGCGCACGCCGGAAGCGACGGCGGAGATCCACAGGCTCAGCGGGAAGAAATTAAAGAATGCGACGAGAAACACGACGATGAGCACGACCAGGACCAGGATACCGATGATTCCGCTTTCAAACATGGTTCTTCCTCCTTCAAATTAACCCCTTGCCCGAATATCCATTCAGGATGCCTTCACGGCATTGACTACGATTCTGTTGCCCTCCACGGAGACGACTCTGACTTTTTCTCCCGCGGCGATGAACTCGCCGTCGGAGACGATGTTGAGCTTCACTCCGTCGAATTCGCCCATGCCCGCCGGGCGCAGCACCGTGCTGGTCACGCCCTCGCGGCCCAGATAAAACTTCAGGTCGTTCGTGCCGATGTTCTCGGCGTCCGTGGCCGTTTCATGCAGCACGAGCCTGGATTTGGAGAGCCGCCCCTTGGAAACGGAGCGGATCGATATCGAAAGGGCGATGCACAACAGCACGATGATGACGATGGCCATGATCAGCGCTTCGAGCGCGCTCTCGGCCTTGATGATCACGCCGGCGATCAGGCAGGCGATGCCCGAGATGCCCGGTATGCCGAAGCCCGGCACGTACATTTCCACGACGACGAGGATAAAGCCGACCACCAGCAGCAGCACCGCCGGCAGGTTCGCAACGATGGCCTGAGATATAAACTCCATTCCGATCCGCCTCCTGTTTTTTTGAGCAGGTTTTTTTGTTCTGTCCGACTGAGTCTATCATACGGCAAAACCGCGCGGTTGAAAAGAGCTTCCCGCCCAAAACCGCGCTCCGGCGGCGCAAACGTCGCTTTTCGCGCCCCAAAGCGCAGGGCGGGGCGTTCGCTTTTTCTCAGAGGCGGCTCAGCCCGCCCCGCTCCAGAAAGCGCCTGTCCATGGGCGCGAAATCCAGCGCCGCCAGCTCGTCCTTTTCGGCAAAGCGGATCACGCCGTGCTCGAGCGGCCGGGGCTCCTCGTCGGTCTGGCAGGCGTAGAACATCAGCAGGATGTCCTTCTCGCCCCCGGCGCTGCGCAGCACGTCCAGCACTTTGCCCACGCGCACATGCACGCCCAGCTCCTCCATCAGCTCGCGCTCGAGCGCCTGCTCCGGGCTCTCGCCCTCCTCCAGCTTGCCGCCGGGGAATTCCCATTTGCCCGCCAGCAGCTTGCCCTCCGGCCTCTGATAGGCCATGATCCTTCCGTTCCTCTGCAGCACGCCCGCCGCGACCAGCAACGCGCCCATTTTCCTCTTCCCCCTTTGCTTTGCGTGTTGAATTATTATAGCACATCTTGCCATTCTCTGCTGCACGGGAGCAAAATCTGTGCTATAATACATTTGAAGGTCTGCCCATCACGCCAGAGAGGTGTTTTGACACATGCCCATTTCCATCGCTATCGACGGCCCGTCCGGGGCGGGTAAATCCACCATCGCAAAGCTCGTTGCCGAGCGCATCGGCGCGATGTACCTCGACACGGGCGCAATGTACCGCGCCATCGGCCTGTATATGACCCGCGCGGGCGTGCCGCTGGACGATTTTTCCGCCATCGAGGCCGCGCTGCCGCAGGTGCCTCTGCGCGTGAAGCATGAAAACGGCGTGCAGGCCACTTATCTTGGCGAGGAGAACGTCTCCGAGGCCATCCGCACGCCCGAGATCAGCGCGGCCGCCTCCGCCGTCTCCAAGGTGCCCGCCGTGCGCGAGGCCATGGTCTCGCTGCAAAGGAGCATCGCCGCCGGGCTGGATATCGTCATGGACGGGCGCGACATCGCCACGAAGGTGCTGCCCAACGCCGAGGTCAAGGTCTTCCTGACGGCCACGAGCGAAGTGCGCGCCGAGCGCCGCTATAAGGAGCTGGACGGCCTGCAGAGCTACGAAGAAGTGCTCGCGGACATCCTCCTTCGCGACCACAACGACACCACCCGCGCCGCCTCTCCCCTGCAGAAGGCCGAAGGCGCCGTGGAGATCGACTCCTCCTCTCTCGACGTCGAGACCTGCGCCGGGCGCATCATCGCGCTGGCCGAACAAGCACGAAAAACGAGGAATGAACGCAAATGAACAAGGAATACAGCCCAAAGCTCTACCGGATATTGCTCGGCATCGCCAGCTTTCTGATCCGCATCATCTTTCCGCCGAAGGTGGAAGGACTGGAGAACCTGCCGCAGGAGGGCGGGTGCATCCTCTGCGCCAACCACGTCTGCATGATCGACCCGGCCATCATCGCCTCCCTGTGCAGGCGGCCCGTCCGCTTCATGGGCAAAAACGAGCTCTTCAGCACGCGCTTTGCGTGGGTCACTTCCCTTTTGTATAAGGTCGGCGCGTTTCCCGTCTCCCGGGGCGAGGCCGATCTCTCCTCCATCCGCACGAGCCTGAGCCTGCTCAAGGACGAGCAGTGCCTGCTCATCTTCGGCCAGGGCACGCGCCGCCGCAAGCAGGACGTGCAGGAGCCGCCCTTACACACGGGCGCGCCAAGACAAAGGTCGTGCCCATATTTATCAAAGCGCCCTATCGCCCCTTTCGCCGCCTGCGCGTGGCCATCGGCAAGCCCATGGATTTTTCAAACGTCGGCCGTGCGGACAGCAAGCTCCTCCAGAGCCTGACCGACCAGCTCACCCACGCCATCTTCTCCATGGACAAGCCGGCCCTCAACGCGCCGGAGCAAAAGTAACGCAGGCGCATCCCTCAGCCAATCATTTTATTTTTATTTAGAAACGGAGGTCTTTCCCATGAAATTCGCCATCAGCTCCTACAGCTTCACTCAGGCCATGCGCGACGGCCGCATGACCATGCTCGACGTCATCCCCAAGGCCAAGGAAATGGGCTTTGACGGCGTGGAGATCGTCCCGCTGACCGGCACTATCGAAGAAAAGCGCGAGCTGGCCCCCAAGCTGGCTGCACAGGCCAAGGAATACGGCGTGGAGATCGCCGCCTATCTCATCGGCAACGACTTCCTCAAAAACGGCGTGGACGCCGAGGTCGAGCGCCTCAAGCAGGAAGTCGAGATCGCAGCCATGCTCGGCGCGACCAAGATGCGCCACGACGCCACCGCCGGCAAGGACGCCGAGGGCAACGACGTGGCTTGGGACGATGCGCTGCCCCTGCTGGCCGACGGCTATCGCCGCGTGACCGAGTACGCCGCGGGCTTGGGCGTGCACACCATGATCGAAAACCACGGCTATTATGCCCAGAATTCCTGGCGCGTGAAGGAGCTCATCGAGACCGTCGGCCACAAGAACTTCGGCTGGCTGTGCGACATCGGCAACTTCCTGTGCGCGGACGAAGACCCGGCCGCCGCCGTGAAGGTGGCCGCGCCTTACGCCATCCACGCCCACGCCAAGGATTTCCACCTGCGCTGCCCCAAGCGCCCCGCGCCCAACGCCGGCTGGTTCCCCTCCAAGAAGGGCACGCTGCTGCGCGGCGCCATCGTGGGCCACGGCGAAGTGCCGGTAGACGTCTGCCTCAAGACCCTCGTGGCCGCGGGCTACGACGGCTGGCTGTCCCTTGAGTTCGAGGGCATGGAGGACTGCTTCATGGCCATCGCAGAGGGCTTCACCAACATCAAAAACATCCTCGGCTGAGAGGCGGGGAGCGTATAATTTGCGTGAGGGGCCTTTCTTTGGAAAAAGAAAGGCCCCTCACGCGTCTTCCCCAAAGAAGCCGGCAAAGAGGCACACACGGGGCAGAGCGCGAACCTCGGTTCTGCGTATTTTGTAGGGGTCGGCCTTGCGCCGACCCGCGCTCTCGGGCGACCGCAAGGGTCGCCCCTACGGGGCAGAGCGCAGGCCTCGGTTCTATGTATTTTGTAGGGGTCGGCCTTGCGCCGACCCGCATGCTCGGGCGACCGCAAGGGTCGCCCCTACGGGACGAAACGCAGGCCATGTGATCGA
>JAUMYC010000188.1 GCA_030528845.1 Eubacteriales bacterium | reverse complement strand
ATCACAGCGCCGGTATCCGTCAGAAAGAATTTCGTCTTCAGAAATTTTACGCCGCCGCTCAGCGGTGCGATCCCCGTTTTCTTTCGGTTCAGCACAAGCCCCAACTCTGCACACTTTTGCCGGATCTTCTCCAGGCACTTCCGCAGATAATCCTTGCTCTCATGGATCAGATAAAAGTCGTCCATATATCTCCCGTAATACTTGACGCGCAGCTCCTCTTTGATATAATGATCAAGAGGGCTCCCAACCATAAGCGCGTCGATCTGGGAGACCTGACTGCCCAACCCAAAGCCCTTTTCGCCGAAATCTTCCATGAATTGGCACGCCAGCCGTTGCACATTCGGATCATGGATTCGCCTCCGCGATTCTTTGTATATGGTGTCGTGCGGGGCGCTGTTAAAGAAATCGGAGAAATCTCCCGTCAGCACATACGCGTGCTTCAACGCTTCCGCGCCGTGCTTGCGGTAAAACTGATGCAGGTGCGCATCGAGCCTGTCCATAGAAAAGTCGATCCCTTTGCCCTTCAGGCTCGCCGCGTTATCGTAAATAAACGAATGCTCGAAAACGGGCACCAGGATATTGTCGCAAAGACAGCGCTGCACCACGCGCTCGGCAATATGCACGCTCTTGATATGCCTTGGCTTTCCGCGCTCTATGATATCAAATTCGTGGAACCCTCTGCTTCTGAATGTTCTGTCCGTCAGCGCGTCATATGTCTTGGCGACATTGCTCACCTTCCGAGCCACATAACTCTGCGTACTGTTCTTCCACATCACGCCTTTACAGCAATTTTTAGCCGCTTCGTATAAATGCTCATACGAAAACACCTCTTCGTAGCTGCCAAACCTTCTGCTGTATTCGTCGCGGCGCGCCTGCCGCTTGGCGATTCTCCTTTTATACCTGGCTTCATGCCTCTCCCGGCTGTTCATATTCGCAAGACCCCTATACATTTTTTCTGTATGCCGTACAGCATTATTATCGAGCGAGTTTTCTGGCTGCTCAGTCCGCACCATGAAATCGGGTATCCTCGCCTTTCCCGACCATGCAAGAAGCGTCATCCGGTGCATATCATCGGCATGCCGTTTTGGGCATATCGCTATGCCTCGGGAACAAATCTCCCTTCTGCGGAAGTACGAATTTCACCCTAAAAGAATAGGGCTACTTTGATCGACTCAAAGATCCACAGAATCCGAACGCGACGCCATTCGAGTTGCTCGCATTGTTGTTATTGGCGCTGCCGTCGCTGTTGACATTACAAAAGTTAGTGCTGTTGCTGGCGTTAGGAGAGCGCTCCCACCAGTTGTTCGCAGAACCATGCGCGCCACGCGACCACAACAAAAACGAGATTTGACCCATCATACTTTTTCTTCTTAGTCCGCTGGCGTCATGCCTGCGCCATGTCCTTCAAACATTTTCGCATATCGCTTCCTGTCCGCCTTCCTGACGCCGACGATGAGATCGCGTTCCGTCTGGATCATCCGACCCCATTCCGTCATGGCGTTAGGCAGCCACTTGAACTCAGTCTTAAAATCCGGATGTTCGGACACGATATCGTACATCAGCTGCAGCTTGTCCTCGAGACTGTTGAGCAGCCCGAACGCGTAAGAAAGCTCGTCCCGTCGGTGCTGCACCTCCGTGATATTTGTGGGGTTAATGGATTCGGCGATACGGATATGAGTATCCACGTCCTCTGCAAGCTCGGCGATCTTCTTCATCACGAGATATGTATACCTCTTGGGGAACTTTACGCAGTTCCGAATCGTGAAAATCTGAAGCTTTCTGGCATTTTCAACATATTGCATTGCACTTTCGCCGCGCTGAGACTTATATACGGACATAAGTTTCCTTTCCTTCTTTCAATAATAGATTCATGCGGATACGGGCGCCTGCCTCCCCTGGCCGGGGAGGGCAGGCTGCCCGAGACGAAGTTTGGAGTTCTGCGTCCTTTGCCTTCCTTTTGGGCATCGGTTTTTTTTAGACGCAGAAGCCGAACGCGACGCCATACGAGTCGCTCGCAAAGCCGTGATTGGCGCTGCCGCCGCTGTAGACATAACAAAAGATAGCGCTGTAGCTGGCGTAAGGAGAGCGCTCCCACCAGTCGTACGCAGAACCGGACTTATTTTTGACCTTGGTGTTTCCAGCTTTATAATACGCATACTGCGAACCCTCGCCGGATACCGAATAAGTCGTGCTGCCGAAAATTTCGACCTCAGAGAGCAAGAAGCAGCTGTCGACTGTCGTGTTGATAGTGGTGGATTGGCTGCCTGCGCTCGTCCGCTTAGTCACCGGCTTGAGGATCGTTTGCCAGGCCGACGGCAGGTACCCCTTCATCGTCGCCATCGTGCTCGTCCTCATCACGCAACTCGTCCATCCGCCCACGTTGGTATTGCTGCTGTTCATTTTGTAGGTCGTGGCGAAAATATCGTGCATCTGCAGCGTAATGCCCGCCTTACCGGTCGCGGTGGCTTCGCCGTACGCCGTTGCGCTGGACAGCGTATCGTGGTTAAAACCAACGATATCGAATGCATAGTTAGTGCCATTCAGCGAAAGCGTAACCTGGTCGGCCACGCTCAGCTTGCGGTGGATAGAGCCGTAGTCCACATACACCGTAGAGGTCGTGCTTGTGATGGCGCTGTTGTCGGAGATCGCCTGCGCAAACATGCTCACCTCGTCCGCGCTCAATCCGGACAGCCCGGACGTGTAGCTCACGCCGCTCGCCGCGCTCGTAGAGGCGGTAGCGCCAAAGCTCGCCGTAACGGCGATACTGCCGTTCGTAGGAGCAAAATGGTTATCGCCCTCAGCCACCTGTACGGTGATCGTCGCCGATCCGCCGGTGTCGTTCACGCTCCTGATCGTCAGCGTTGTTCCGCTGACAGACACGGTAGCTACTCCCGTATTGTTAGAAGTGGCAGTGATCGCGCCGTTGCCCGCCCGCGTCACTGTGACCGTGGCACTGGTGGCGTCCGCGCTCAGGGCGACCGTGGTCGCGCTCAGGCTCAGAGAGCCCGCCGCCTTGCCGATTGTCCATGCCACTTCTTTCGCCTCTGTGCTGCCGTCCGCCCAACGGTAATCTGCTGCGGGCGTAAACGTAGCCGTATAGCTGCCCGCGTTCGTGCCGGTCGTCACGCCGCCAAGTGTCATCTTGTCGGCGTCGTAATTGTTCCATGCGACGGTCTTGGTATTGCCGTCATATGTCAGTGTGCCGCTCTGGGAAGGCACCGACTCGATGGTGATTCGGTTTGCGGTGCCGGTCGTTCTCTGGGCTTCGCTCGTGTTCAAGCCGCCGTCGGTAGTTTCGGGATAAAAAGCAATGTAGTATTCCGTCCCGTTTGTAAGTCCGGTAACGACCAGCGGAGTGCTTGCATACTGGTTCCTTGTCGTGGATCTCAGCGTATATGCGGCATCCGGGTCATCCTTTCCGGTGGGATAGCTTCCCGCCTTCACGACCACTGTGGTACAGCCCCATGTGGCAAGCGTCACCCCGTCAGCCTCAATAGTCGCGGCCGGGTCAGTCCAATTGATCATTATCGCGCCGTCGCCCGCCTCCGTAGAGGCAGACATTCCGGTCACGAGCCAGTTCTCGATGCCTTCCACTTGCGCCGTCGGCGTGGCGTACCATTCGCTCTGCGCGCTGTCGGTGTATACGCCGGTGGTGGTATACGGGAAGAATTTGTAGTAGTAAGTAGTTCCGTCGGTCAGTCCGCTGTCGCAGAAATATTCCTCGGAATACCGGTTGAACAGGGTGCTGTCCAGCACCACGGTGCCGTCCCTGCGGCTCACGGGCATGGAGCCCGCCTTGCGAACCAGCAGCGTACCGTCCCATGTGAGCAACGGAGACCCTTCATATACGACGTCACTCGGGTCAGTCCATTTCACATATGTCCTGCCGGATGCCACCAGCTTCGTAATATTGGTAACGCTGGCAAGTGTAAGTCCGCCGCCGCCGTCGCCGCTGCCGCTCGGGAAAATAGACAAAATAGGCATGATCGCGCCCTCCTTTTATCCGATTGAATTGATATATATTTGCGTTCCCGCAGATGCCCACAAAAGCTCTGCGGGGACTTTTTTATAGCCCAGTTCCGTATGAAACCGTTCCCGTGCCTTAATCGATGAGCATGATCACCACGGGAATATCACATGTCGGAACGTCTCCAAACGCGACCACCGTCAGCGTCCCGCTGTCTTGCGCGCTGACGTACAGCTCGGCTTTCTTGGCCGCTTCCATTTCCGCCGCAGTAATGCTCTGCGTCACGCCGATCACGCCGTTGGATTCTGCGGTCACGCCTTCAATGGCGAGCGTCTGCGCGCCGTCTGTCCATCCGGCGGCTGTCAGGGTAGTGGTGATGGCGGTGCTTTCACCTCCGCTGCAGGGAGGATTGATGCGGATACGACGCTGCACTCCGTCGTCTTCGGAGTCGATATAAAATCCGCCGTCGTCAGGTGTGAAATAAGCGTACCCGTCATGGAACGGGGTCACGCTTACGTCGATTCGGGAACTATCCCCTTTAAGGATTTTGAAAAGGCTCAATCTTTGACACCTCCGTTTTTCTCTGCCATGCCGTCTTTGGCATAAAACAGGCGACCATCGGCGCACTTAGCGCTTGCGGCCGGGTATAGGGGAGGAGGACGAGCCGTGCTCGTCCCGCCTCCCATCGATTTACATTGTCCGTACCGCGCGCCATCGCCGGGCCGCTCAGCCAGCTCTTGCGCCGGAACACTTTCTCCGTCTGCTCGTTGTTCAGCACGAT
>JAUMYC010000187.1 GCA_030528845.1 Eubacteriales bacterium | reverse complement strand
AGCGCGCATCCGATGATCAGACGCGCGGCAAGCAGCCCAAGCAGCCCAAGCGCGCAGCGGCGCAGTCTGCCGTCCGGCAAAAGCGCCTCCGCAATGCCCGCGAATGCGGCAAACGCCGCCAGCAGCAAGGCCGATTCCCGCAGCGCGCTCACAGGATGCTCCCCGCCATGGACACGGATGCGCCCAACAGCAGCACAAACAGCACTGCCGCGCAGATCACCGCCACAAACATCGCGCGAAACACCTCCGTGAAGCCCTTGAGCAATTCTGCCGCGTCTTGCGCACCCAACGGCTGCACGAGAGCGCTCAGCAGCCGCAAAAAGAAATACCCCGCCCCGGCGCGCAGGAGCGGTTCAAGACAGACGGAAAACAGCAGCACGAAACAGACCACGCCCACGCCGCCCTGTACCGCGCGTGCGCTTGCGATCAGCAAGCCGAGCGAATCGGCTACATCTCCGCCGACAGAAGGCAGAAGGCTGTCCACCGTATAGCGCGCCGTCTGCATGGTCATGCTGTCCGCGCCGCTCTTGAGCAGCCCGCGCATGCCGAGCATGGCGGTGTACAGGCCGAGCATGCCGCAGTGCAGCCAGGTGCATGCGCCCGTGAGCAGCCTGCGCAGCCCGGAAAAGCCAAATCTCTGCGAAAACGCCGGGCAAACGGCGAGGATCCCGGCGCAGCCGACCGCGGGAATGGTCACGCGGCAGATCACCTCGCTGCACAATTGCGCAGCCGCCGATGCCATCGGCGTGAGCAGCGCCGCCCCGGAGACGGCGCCCGCAGCGCTGAGCAGCGTCGCCAGCACAGGCGCGGCGCCTTCGCACAGGAGCGCGATGCGCCGGGCGGCTTCCTCAGCCGCATGCACGGTCGGCGCAAGAATTCCCGCCAGAGCGCCCGCCCGCGCGAGCGCGAAAAAGCGACCCGCCCTCTGCGCGCCCTTTTCACTCAACAGGACCGGGCAGAGGCTCCACACGCCGATCGGCGCAGCCGCGGCCAGAAAGCTGCCCTCCAGCCATCCCAGCACAGAACGCTCCTCAAACGCCTCCCGCAAAAGCTGCGCCGGGTCCGCCTCTCCCCGCAAAAGCCGCATGGCCGTTTCCGCCACGGAAAGTCCCTCCGCCTGCGCCTGCAGCCCGCTCATGTCGATCGACTCGATCAGCCTCTGCGCCGTCTCCTCGGCATGAACCCCCGCCGGCGCAGCCGCTACGACGAAAAGGAGAAGGAATCCAACAAAGAAAAAAGCTCCGCCACCACCGGAACGCACATAGCGCACAGCGCCGTTCGACCGAAGAATTCGATCTGCCCGGCCAGCGCAGCCTGTCCCGCGTCCTTGCACACGGCGGCGGCAAATTCGCACAACAGCACGATCCCCGCCGCGCGCACGCATTGTCCGACAACGCCCTGCAGCTCTCCGGGCGTGCCGATCTTCCCCAGTCCCTGCAGGATCCCGCCGATCAGCGGCAGCGCCAGCGCCGTGACGATGATCGCGCCCGCCACGCCGGCAAAGAGGGCCATCTCCGGCCTGAGCGCGCGCAGCAGCACGCACAGCAGCGCCGTCGCAACGCCGACCAGCACGATCGAAAAGACCTCCTGCATGGCGCTCCCTCCTCATTGCCACAGCCCGCCCAGCACCGACTGCACGCTCAGAAAAAACTCTTTCATCAGGCCGAAGACCACCAGCAGCGTCATCAGAAGCCCTGCGAGCGCGACGACAGAGGCAATGTCCTCTCTGCCCGCCCGCTTGAGCAAAAGCGACCCGAGAGAAGACGCCAGTCCGATCGCCGTGATCTGTATCACCGCCTGCATATGCATCCCTCCGCCCGTTATGCTGTAGCTAAATCTATGCGTGCGGCATGCGGCGTATTCCCTTTCCCTCCTTCCGGCGCTCTCCGCCCGATTCTTCCCGCGCAATTCGCGCTTTCTTCTTGACATTCGATTCCCTTTGACTGTACAATGCATGTGACGGGTTTTTTTATCTGTCATGCATGGACAATCAAAGGAGGAAACCAGTTATGAGAATTTGCGTTCCGGTTCCCGGCTTCTTTAGAAATGTAGAATTCCCCGAGGCGATCAAGCAGATCGGCAAGCTCGGCTTCGATGCTGCCGAAACCTACAACTGGAAGAACCTCGACCTCGACGCCGTGCGCGCTGCGTGCGAAGAGAGCGGCGTTGAGCTGCTGAGCATGTGCACCACGGATTTCGGCCTCACCGTGCCGGAAAACCGCGCGCATTATGTCGAATGCCTGAAGGAGAGCTGCGAAGCCGCGAAGAAGGTCGGCGCGAAGTTCCTCATCACCCAGGGCGGCAAGGACACCGGTGAGTGCCGCAACAAGCAGCACGACAGCATCATCATGGGCCTGCTCGCTGCCAAGCCCATCTGCGAAGACTACGGCGTGACCCTCATGGTCGAGCCGCTCAACACCCTGTACAACCATAAGGACTGCTATCTCTGGTCTTCTCTGGAGAGCTTCAACATCATCCGTGAAGTCAACTCTCCCAACGTGAAGGTCATCTATGATATCTATCATCAGCAGATCATGGAAGGCAACATCATCAACAACATCGTCAACAACCTCGATTGCATCGCCCACCTGCACGCCGCCGGCCATCCGGGCCGCCATGAGCTGCAGACCGGCGAGACCGACTACAAGCTCGTGTTCAAGAAGGTCGACGAGGCCGGCTACACCGGCGCCTGCGGCATCGAGTACGGCCCGCTGATGGATCCGATCGAGTCCCTCAAGGAATTCCGCCGCATCTATCTGGACGACTGATCTCCCGCCCATTCGCAAAAAGTAAAACGAAAAGGCTCTTTCCCTCCGGGAGAGAGCCTTTTTTTGCACACCCGCTTTGCAGGCATGCGGATGTTGTAGTATACTGTCTTACGAAAAACCATCGCCAACAAACGCACAGGAGGGTCAGCATGCTTCTGATCATAGACGGACAGGGCGGCGGCATCGGCCGCGCGCTCGTCGAACAAATCAAAAAACTCCGGCCGGACTGCGAGATCACCGCCGTCGGCGCCAATGCCATCGCCACCACCGCCATGCTGCGCGCGGGCGCGGACCGAGGCGCGACGGGCGAAAACGCGGTGCGCTTCTGCGCCGCAAAGGCCGACGTGATCGCCGGGCCCATCGGCCTGCTCATGGCCAATTCCATGCTCGGGGAGATCACCCCCGCCATGGCCGCCGCAGTGGGCGAATCTCCCGCGCAGAAGGTGCTTGTGCCCTCCGCCAAATGCGGCGTGCATATCGCCGGGCTGCAAAGCGTTCCCGCGCTCAACGTGCTGATCGAATCCGCCGCCGCGCGCGTGGTTTCGCTGCTCTGAGCCCTGCATACGCAAAAAAAAGAAGAGCGCAAGCTCTTCTTTTTTTCTCATGGCAAGATCCGGGATATCCTCTCCGCCGCCGCGCACACGAACGCGTCGATCTGCTCCTGCGTCACATAGCGCATGGGGCGGTACATGCTCTCGTCGTGCTCCTCATACCAGCGCAGCGTGCGTGCGCGCCATGCCTCGCAGTCCGCCTCGGTCACGAGACTGCCGAACGCCCGCGCGGGCGACGACGCCATCGCAGCGAACACCTCCGGCCGCCACGGCGCGTTTTTATACAGAGCGATGTCGATGAGGTCGGTATCGTTATAATAGGCGGCGGAGCGCTCCTGCGCAGGCTCCGGGTCGGCGTCGTAGGCATCGAAGATCTTCCCGCCCAACTCCTGCCCCCAGACGATGTCCGTGAGCACATGCACGACGTAGCCCTGCGCGAAGGCGTCGGACTCTTTACCGCGATAGGCCGCGAGCACGTCCGCCGTCCAGATCGCAGGGTCATTCTGCCGGCTCTTTTCCGCAGTGAAATGCGAATCCGCCTTGAGCTGCCTGTGGTAGCCGGGGCGCATATGCACAGCGTCCGGCGAGATCGCCCCGAGGTAGTATTCTCCGCTCCCAAGCATGCGCTCGTCCCTCTCCGCCAGAGCCCTTGCTACGGCCAGATGCACCATCGGCAGCGCCATATCCGCCTCTCCCCCTTCTCTTCGTAGCCGTTCTGCGGTGATTATAGCATTCGCGGGGCGGCCTGTCTACCCATACCCCCCTGCGCGATTTTACACACACTTTACGCATATCCCTATTGCATTTCGGCGTGCCGTGCGATATAATATCATTCGTTGCGAACGACATAGCGCAGCGTGCTGATGTAGCTCAGTCGGTAGAGCGCATCCTTGGTAAGGATGAGGTCACCGGTTCAAATCCGGTCATCAGCTCCATAAACCAGTCAGAAATGACTGGTTTTTTTGTTTTTTGGCGCAAGGATCAGTCGGGTCATTCCACATTGATCTCCAAGCAGGCAAAGCCGTAGCGCTGCAGCGTCAGCGCGATATGTATTTCGCCGTGCGCGATTTCGATCTCCTTTGCTTCGGTAACGCTCAACTCCCTGCACGGAGGCGCCAGCAGAGCGTTGTTATGCTGCTCGTCCACGCAGCTGATCCTCACCTTTGCGCGGCTTCCCGTCAGGCCGTCGACCTTGAACGCAGCGCCGAGCGGCGCATCGTCGGGATTGCTGAGGATCAAATACAGCCGATCGCCCGCAGCGGTGCAGCGCGCACGATAGCCCGTGTCGCCGGAGATCTGCAGCTCGTCTGCAAGCATGCCCCACAGCATATGGACCGCCAGTCCGTTGGGCGTAGGCATATAGCCGCCGACGGATACGATGTACTGTGTGTAGCTCATCTGTAAAACGGGATTATGGAACGTACACCAAGTGAAAATATAAA
>JAUMYC010000186.1:1351-4805 GCA_030528845.1 Eubacteriales bacterium | reverse complement strand
GATAACAAAAACTCTTCTTTTCATCTGTTTCTATACAGGCCTCGTTCCCGCTTTTCGATCCCGGGAGAACGCAAGCCGATTCCGCTTCTCTTCGGCACTTTTTACTAAACATAAATGTTCTTGTTGCGTGCCGGAAAAGAGTGTAAAATATGATTCGGAAAATATACGCGCAGCGGAAAAAGCAGCTGCGGGAATGCACGTTCGATCCTTCGAATCGAACGTATTGCTTGCATCCATCAGAGAAGGAGGATGGCTTTGAAGCGAATCTGTATGATCGGGCTGGCTCTGGCGCTTGTTTTCGCTTTGAGCGGCTGCAGCCTGCGCAGCGCCACGATGCGTTACCGCCCCATCGACGATATCCATGATCTGGACGGCCGGCGCATAGGCGTGTCGCTCGCCTGGAGTGCGGATTACCTGCTCACAGGCAGGGAAGACATGGAGCTTATGCGCTACAACTCGCTCGCGGATGCGGTCGTCGCCATGTGCTACAAACGCGTGGACGCCATCGCCATAGAGCGCGCCTTCGCATCGACGGTGCTCCGGAGCGTGCAGGGCGTGCGCATCGTGGAAGCGCCTCTCGCGACGACCAGCATGCTGGCCTTTGTCAACAAGAACCGCCCGGACATCCTCTCGCAATTCAACGAGTTCGTCGAGGAATTCCCCAAGACCCCCGAATATGCCGATCTGATGCGGCGTGTGCGCGGCATCGACGAAGAATTCGAAGAGCGTTATGTTGCCCCCACGGGGACCGGGCCCGTTCTGCGCGTCGGCATGGAATCGGGGATCTACCCCTTCATCTACTACAATTATGAGGACGATGCGCATTACGGCATGGACGCCGAGATCATCACGCATTTTGCAAACGCTTATAATTACCGGATTGAATTCACGGACAGCTCCTACGAGGCCATGATCCAATCTCTGGTTGCGGGAAGGCTGGATATCTGCATCGGCGGTCTTTCCGAGTTTTACCGCGAGGAAGTGGAGCTCTCCAGAGGCGCGTTCGTCAGCGAGCCCTATATGGATATGGATATCGTGTTCGTTGAGATCGACGATGCATCAAAGCTGAAAATCGTTGCAAACATCGCTCTGTAAGAAGGGGAGGAAAAAATGCCCGCATTGTTTGAAGAGCTGTATAATAAGATCTATGTGACTTTTATCTACGAGTCCCGCTGGAGGTTCTTCACGGACGGCCTGTGGATGACTTTGCTGCTCACCTTCGCCTCCTTTATCCTCGGCACGCTGGCAGGCGTCCTCATCTGCGCGCTGAAGCTCTCGCGCATCAGCGCGGTGCGCAAGGGAACGGAATGGATCTCTTCGCTGTTTATGCAGCTGCCCACCATGGTCCTCTTGATGTTCTTTGTCTATATCCTTTTTGCCGAGAGCAGTATGTCTGTGGTGGTCATCGTCATTCTCGGCCTCACCATCAAAGCGGGCACCTATATGTCGGATATCTTCTACACGGCGGTCAAATCCGTGAACAGCGGCGAGGCCGAGGCCGCGCGCACCTTGGGCATGACTAAGGTCCAGAGCTTTATCCACGTGGTCTTTCCGCAGGCGGTGGCAAGCGCCCTCCCGGTATATAAAAACCAGTTCGTCATCACGCTGCAGGAGACCTCCATCGTGGGCTATCTCGCCATACAGGATCTGACCCGCGCGTCCGACATCATCACCTCCCGCACTTTGGACGCCTTCTTCGGGCTGATCGTGATCTCCCTTTTATATCTGTTCATCGGCTGGCTCACAGGGCTTCTGCTGGATCTCCTTGGCAAGAAAAAGCATCTGGGAGGCGAAGCGAAATGATCGAAGTCAAAAATCTCAAAAAGAGCTTCGGAAACAACACCGTATTTCAGAACGTCAATCTGACCGTCAGCAAGGGCGACGTGGTGAGCATCATCGGCGGCTCCGGCTGCGGCAAGAGCACGCTGCTGCGCTGCATCAACCGTCTGGAGATCCCGGATTCTGGCAGCGTGCTGATCGACGGGGATGACATCCACGCCCCCGGCGCCAAGCTGGACCTCATCCGCCGAAAATTAGGCATGGTCTATCAGGGGTTTCATCTCTTCAGTCATCTGAATGTGATGGAAAACATGATCCTCGCCCCCATGAAGGTATTGAAAACGAGCAAAAAAGAGGCCATCGCTCTGGCGGACGAGCTGCTGGAAAACGTCGGCATGCAAAACCATCGCTTCCACATGCCCGACCAGCTCTCCGGCGGCCAGAAGCAGCGCGTGGCCATCGCGCGCGCCATGGCGATGCGCCCGCAGGTCATGCTCTTTGACGAACCCACCTCTGCCCTTGACCCCACCATGGTCGACGAAGTCGAAAACGTCATCCGCCGCCTCGTGGACGGCGGCATGACCAGCATCATCGTCACCCACGACATGCGCTTTGCGAGGAATATTTCCAGCAAAGTGGTCTTTTTGGCGGAGCAGGGCGTGTACGAAACAGGTGCGCCGGAACAGGTGTTCGACAAGCCCTCTCGTCCTCTCACCCGCCAGTTCCTCTATCGCGCGCGCATGTTCAGCCGCAAAGTCACCGCCGGCGACGTGGACATCTACGGCCTGCACAGCGAGATCCGCTCCTTCGCTTCCCCCTATGGCTTCAGCCTCAGCCATTCCCGCAGCGTGATGTATGTCTGTGAGGAATTGCTGATGCCGCTGCTGTGCGCACAGGAAAACGCCGCCGCAAGCGCCACGCTGAGCTTTATCGCCTCGGAAAGCGGCAGCGCGCATACGCTGCTCATTCGGTTTGAAGGCCTGAACTGCGACCCGATGGCGCATCCCGCCATTGACGAGCTGCGCAGAAAGCTGCTCGTCGGCACGACCGTCGAGATCGCATCCGCATTGGGCGAAGACGGCGTCTGGGAAACGAGGATCGTCTTATAAAAGAAGCATTTTGTATAAAAGAACGCCCCTTCCTTTGGAAGGGGCGTTTTCTGTATGCTTCGTTATTCGCGCTTTTGCGCGTTTTCGATGCGGGAATAATACAGCACGCTGCCGATGATCAGCACGCCGCCCGCCGCCTGCAGGAGCGAGGGCGCCTCCGCAAAGAGGATCGCTGCCAGCAACGAGGCGACCACCGGCTCGCACAGCTTCGAGGCGGAGACAAACGATGGCGAGAAATACTTCAGACACCAGCTGAAGATGCTGTGGCCGAGGATCGTGGAAAACACCGCCAGCAGCAGGCCGACGACAACGGCGCTCGGCCCATGCCCCGTGAGGCTCTGCCCCTGCATGCCGGTAATAAGCACCAGCGCCAGCGCGCAGGCCGCATAGACGACATAAGTGTAAGCCGTGGTGGAAACGCTGCGGCGCACGACCTTGCCCAGCAGCACATACGCTGCGACGGCGACCGCCGCCGCAAGCGCCAGCACATCGCCATAGAGCCGTCCGCCGGCATGCATGGAATCCGCAAAGGCGATCAGCACGCTGCCCGCAAAAGCAAATGCGAT
>JAUMYC010000186.1:0-1341 GCA_030528845.1 Eubacteriales bacterium | reverse complement strand
CTTTCCCTTTATGAACAGGCAAAACCCGATCGAGACCCAGATGACCTCCGTGCAGACGATGGATGTGGAGCTGGCCACGGAGGTGTGGCGCAGAGACTCAAACCACGTCCAGAAATGCAGCGCCAGAAAAACGCCGCTGAGGGCGCTCAATGCGAAATTGCGCGCGCCCATGCGCCGCAGTTCCGCGCGCGTCTCTCTCCGGCCGACCGCCGCTGGCGTGAGCAGCAGTACCGTCCACAGCAGGCGATACGCCGCCGTGACCGCGGAAGGCGCCGTGGAATACTTGACAAAAATGGACGAAAGCGAGATCCCGATCACGCCAATGACGATCATGATCATCGGGTATTTTTCGATAAATTTCACTTGTGTACCTTCTTTTTGCTCGCGGAAGCGGAGGCTTTTTCCGTCAGAACAGTCTCTCCCCGCCCGCGTATTTGGCGCAGACGCCCTGCGCGTCCAGCTGCAGATAGAACGCGCGCTCGAGCCGCTCAAGCAGGCCCAGCTCCTGCGGATGCTCAAGAGAGCTGTCGTCCAGCACGACCGCGTCGAATTCATAGCCCTCCGCGAAGCTGCCGACCTTGCCGAAGAATTCGCCGCCGCCGCAGGTCGCCAGATAAAAGGCCTCCGGGAAGGTGACGGCCTTTGCGTTCGGATCGACATAGCGCCAGTACATCTTCGAGACCTGAATTGCGTCGGTCACGGCGCGGAAGATGGAATCGCTCTGGCCGCCCGCCACGTCGCTGCCCAAGCCCATGCGCAGCCCCAGCTCCAGATACCTGCGCACGGGCGCGATGCCGGAGGAGAGGTTCATGTTGGAGGCCGGGCAATGTGCCACGAACACGCCGTTTTTGCGCATCAGGGCCACTTCTTCGGGCGTAGACCAGACGCAGTGCGCCATGACGGTCTTCACGTCCGTGTCGATATCGTCGTTATACCCAAACAGATCGTGATCGTTATAGGCTTCGCCGTAGAAGGCGTTCTGCGGGCGCAGAGACTGCACGAATTCGATCTCGCCCGGGCTTTCCGAGAGATGGGACTGCACGGGCAGGCCGTAAGTCATCTGGATCTCGCGCAGCTCGTCCATCAGCTGCTCCGTGCAGGAAGGGATAAAGCGCGGGGTAAGGATGGGCTTCGTGCGGGCAAAGCGGCCGCGAATGCCGTTGATCCAGCCGAACGTCTCATAGGCGGAGCTCAGCGCGCTCTTTTCGTTGAGCTTCGGGGTGGATTCGCGGTCCATGTTCACCTTGCCGACGTAAGTGATCAGCCCGCTCTTTTCCATGATGTCCATCAGAAGCTCGGTCGCCGGACGGTGCCGTGTGGCGAAGATACACGCGCGCGTGG
>JAUMYC010000021.1 GCA_030528845.1 Eubacteriales bacterium | reverse complement strand
TGTGCAGATCCTTTTCCTTCTGCGCCTGCAGCTGATTCTCCACATACGCCGCGTCCACCGTCACGGTGATCTGCGGCGCGTCGCCGCCGCCCGCGTTGAAGGCGATGTCGCTGAGCAGGTTTTCCAGCACCGTATGCAGCCTGCGCGCGCCGATATTCTCGTCCGTCGCATTGCAGGCGTAGGCATATTCCGCGATCGCGCTGATCGCGCTCTCCTGAAAATCGAGCGTCACGCCGTCCACGCCCAGCAGCGCCTGATACTGCCGGATCAGCGCGTTATCCGGCTTCTCGAGGATCTGCCGGAAATCATCGACCGTCAGCGGCAGCAGATCCACGCGCACGGGGAATCGGCCCTGCAGCTCGGGGATCAGATCGCTCACCTTCGAGACATGGAACGCGCCCGCCGCGATAAAGAGCATGTGATCGGTCTTGACCGGGCCGTATTTGGTCGGCACGGTGCAGCCCTCCACGATGGGCAGGATATCTCTCTGCACGCCCTCGCGCGAAACGTCAGGCCCATGCCCGGAGGCTTTTCCGGCCACCTTGTCGATCTCGTCGAGGAACACGATGCCGTCCTGCTCCGCGCGGCGGATGGCCTCGGAATACACCGCGTCCATATCGATCAGGTTCTGCTCTTCCTCGGCGATGAGGATGCGCCTCGCCTCGCTCACGGGCACCTTGCGCAGCTTGGTCTTCTTGGGCAGGATGGAGCCGAGCACGTCGTTCATGTTCACGTCCGTGCCGGGGATATCGCCCTTGGGCGTCGTCTCCTCCACTTCCACTTCCACCAGCTCGTTCTCCAGCTCGCCCGCCGCCAGCCTGCGGCGCACGTCGTCGCGCTTTTCGCCGGCTCTGGCCTTTTCCTCCGGGGCAAGCTCCGGCTCCTTGGGCTTGTTGCCCAGCAGGATGTCGATCGGATTGGCGGGCTTCTTTCCGGCGGGCTTCACGATAAGCGAAACGAGCCGCTCCTCCGCGTTAAAGCGCGCCTGCTCCTCCACCAGATCCGTATGCTGCGCCTTGACCAGGCGGATAGAAGCCTCGATCAGGTCGCGGATGATGGAATCCACGTCGCGCCCGACATAGCCGACCTCGGTAAATTTGGTGGCTTCCACCTTCACAAACGGCGCGTCCACCAGCTTTGCCAGCCTGCGGGCGATCTCCGTCTTGCCCACGCCCGTGGGGCCGACCATCAGGATATTCTTCGGGGTCACCTCTTCGCGGATCTCGTCCGGCAGCAGCGAGCGCCTGTAGCGGTTGCGCAGCGCCACGGCCACGGCCTTTTTCGCGTCCGTCTGTCCGATGATATAGCGATCGAGCTCGCGCACGATCTCTCTGGGCGTCATCTGTCCTCCGGCCTTTTTCTGGGCGACCGGTACCAAAGCGTTGTTTTCCATATTCTCTCCTTAAAGGCAGCGCAGGGGCATCTCCCCTCAGACGTCCTCGACGATGATATTATTGTTCGTGAACACGCAGATCTCCGCCGCCACATGCAGCGCCTTTTCGGCGATCTCGTGTGCGGAAAGGTCCGTGTTCTGCGCAAGCGCACGCGCGGCGGCGAGGGCGTAATTTCCGCCGGAGCCGATGGCGAGGATGCCGTCGTCGGCCTCGATGACCTCGCCCGTGCCGGACACGAGCATGAGGTTTTCCTCATCGGCCACCAGCAGCATCGCCTCCAGCTTGCGCATCGCCCTGTCCATGCGCCATTCCTGCGCCAGCTCCACGGCGGCGCGGGGCAGATTGCCCGAAAACTGCGTGAGCTTTTCTTCGAATTTTTCGCACAGCGCGAAGGCGTCGGCCACGGAGCCCGCAAAGCCCGTGACGACCTTTCCGCCGTAAATGCGGCGCACCTTTTTGGCCGTCGCTTTCATGATCGTATTTTCGCCGACAGTGACCTGGCCGTCTCCGGCCATGGCGCACTTGCCGTTTCTGCGCACGGCGCAGATCGTGGTGCCTCTGATGCTCATATGCCTGTCTCCTCTATGATCCTGTTCATTTCCTCCAGCGCGCGCTGCGCCATGCGCTCATAGCGGTTGCGCTTGCCCTTCACGCGCTCGGTCAGCCTATCCAGAATGCCGAAGTTGGAATTCATGGGCTGATAGTTGTCGTTTGGCGTGCGCGTGTGCTTTTCCAGCGCGCCGATGATCGTCTTCGAGCCGAACTCGACTTCCTCCTGCCCCAGCAGCTGCCGCGCCATGTTCAGCCCGGCCACGATGCCCGAGGCGGCGGATTCCATATACCCCTCCACGCCGGTCATCTGCCCGGCGAAGCGGATGTCGGGATGCTTTTTCCAGACGAAATTTTTGTCCAGCACCTGCGGGCCGTTGAGATAGGTGTTGCGGTGCATCACGCCGTAGCGTGCAAATTCCGCCCGCTCCAGCCCGGGGATCATGGAAAAGACGCGCTTCTGCTCGCCCCATTTCAGGCGGGTCTGAAAGCCGACGAGGTTATACAGCGTGCCCTCGGCGTTTTCTCTGCGCAGCTGCACCACGGCATAGGGCTCTTTGCCCGTGCGCGGGTCGACAAGGCCCACGGGCTTCATCGGGCCGAAGGCAAGGGTCTGAAAGCCCCTGTCGGCCAGCACTTCCACCGGAAGACAGCCCTCGAAGACCATCTTCTTTTCAAAGCCGTGCACGTCCGCGCGCTCGGCGGTGGTCAGCGCTTCGTAAAAGGCCCTGTAGGTCGCCTCGTCCATGGGGCAGTTGATATAGTCGTCTCCGTCGCCCTTGCCGTAGCGCGAGGCGCGGAAGATCTTCTCCTCGTCGAGCGATTCCGCCGTCACGATGGGCGCGGCGGCGTCGAAGAAATAGAGCGAATCGACCCCCTCTTCGCGGCGGATCGCCTCGGCCAGAGGCGCGTCCGTCAGCGGGCCTGTGGCGATGATGGCCGGGCCTTCGGGGATCTCCTCCAGCGCGCCGATCTCCACCTCCACCAGCGGATGCTCCCGCAGCGCCCTTGTGGCCTCGGCAGAGAAGAGATCTCTGTCGACCGCCAGCGCGCCGCCCGCGGGCACGCGCGCCTTTTCGGCGCATTCGAGCAGGAGCGAGCCCAGCAGCTTCATCTCCGCCTTGAGCAGGCCGGAGCCGCTGGTCAGGTTTTCCGCCTTGAGCGAATTGGAGCACACCAGCTCGGCAAAGCCGTCGCCCGTATGCGCGGCGGAGCGCCGCACGGGCTTCATTTCGATCAGCCGGACGGGGATGCCGCGCCTGACCAGCTGCCAAGCAGCCTCGCAGCCGGCCATGCCCGCGCCGACGACCGTCACCTGTTTATTCTTCATTATTCTCCTGTTCCTGCTCCACGAGCACGCGCTCGTTGCAGGTCTCGTTGATGCAGACGTGATATTTTTCTCCCTTGCGGCCGCGCTTGTAGACCATGCGCCCGCCGCACTTGGGGCATTTTTCGCTCACGGGCATATCCCAGCTGACGAACGCGCATTCCGGATAATGCTCGCAGCCGAAGAACTTTCTGCCCTTTTTGCTCATTCGCTCCAGGATCCTGCCGCCGCAATCCGGGCAGGCCACGCCGATATCCTTGAGGATCGGCATCGTAAAGCGGCATTCCGGGAAATTGGGGCAGGCGAGGAAGCGGCCGAAGCGGCCCATTTTATACACCAGCATCGCCCCGCACTTTTCGCACGGGATGTCCGAGACCTCGTCCTTGATCTCCATTTTTTCGATGCTGGCCTCCGCCTTTTCCAGAGACACGGCAAACGGGCCGTAGAATTCGTGCAGCACGTCGTGCCAGTCTTCCTTGCCCGCTTCCACGTTGTCGAGCTGGTCTTCCATATCGGCGGTGAAGGCGATGTTGACGATGTCCGGGAAGTGCTTTTGCATCACGTCCGTGACGACGATGCCCAGCTCGTTGGGCACGAGGCGCTTGTTCTCGCGCGATACATAGCCTCTGGCCAGCAGCGTCGTGATCGTCGGGGCGTAGGTGGAGGGGCGGCCGATGCCCTTTTCCTCCAGCGCGCGCACGAGCGAGGCCTCGGTGTAGCGCGGGGGCGCCTGTGTGAAGCGCTGCTCGCTCTCCAGATCGATCAGCACCGCCTCGGTGCCCTCTTCCAGATTGGGGAGGGCGGTGTCGGCTTCTTCCTGCTCGTCGTCGTGGCCTTCCACATAGAGCTTCATAAAGCCCGCAAAGCGCAGCTTCTGCCCGCCGAAATGGAACGCGATGCCGTCGCCTTCCACTTCCGCCGCCATGGTATCGTATTCCGCCGGCTTCATCTGGCTGGCGACAAAGCGCTGGTAGATGAGCCGGTAGAGCTTGAACTGGTCGTTTGTCAAAGAAGCTTTGATGCTCTCGGGCGTGCGCTCGACGACCGTCGGGCGGATGGCCTCGTGGGCGTCCTGGATGTTCTTGCGCCCGCGATATTCGTTGGGCTGCTCCGGCAGGTATTCCCCGCCGAATTTCTCGTCGATCAGCACGCGCACGGCGGCAACGGCCTCCTCGGAGACGCGGATGGAGTCGGTACGGATATAGCTGACGATACCCTGCGTGCCCTCGCCCTCGAGATCGACTCCTTCATAGAGCTGCTGCGCGACCTGCATGGTCTTCTGCGTGGTGAAGCCCAGCTTGCGCGAGGCCTCCTGCTGCAGGCTCGGGGTGGTGAAGGGCGGCACGGGGTGGCGCAGCTTCACGCCGCGCTTGACGGAGGTGACCTTGAAGGAGGCCTCCTTGGCCCGCGCGGTGATCCCGGCCACTTCCTGTGCGGAAGCGGGCGTGACTCTCTCGCCGTCGATGGCGGTGAACTTGCCGCGGAAGGTGATGTCGCCGTCGCGGAACATGCCGAACATGTTCCAATATTCCTTCGGCTCGAAGGCTTCGATCTCGTTTTCGCGCTCCACGATCATGGCGCAGGCGACGGATTGTACGCGCCCGGCGGACAGGCCCTTGCGCACCTTGGCCCAGAGCAACGGGCTGATCTTATAGCCCACGAGGCGATCGAGCACGCGCCGGGCCTGCTGGGCGGAGACGAGGTCCATATCCAGTTTGCGCGGCGTCTTGACGGCCGCCTTCACGGCCTTGGAAGTGATCTCGTGAAATTCGATCCTGCATTCTTCGTCCTGCGGGATCTTGAGCACCTGCGAAAGATGCCAGGAGATGGCCTCGCCTTCGCGGTCCGGGTCTGTCGCGAGGTAGACCCGCGAGGCGCCCTTGGCTTCCTTGCGGATCTTGTCCAGAATGTCGCCCCGGCCGCGGATGGTGATGTAATGCGGCTCGAAGTTTTCTTCTACATTTACGCCCAGCTGAGACTTGGGCAGGTCGCGCACATGCCCCTGCGAGGCCTCTACTTTATAAGACCTGCCCAGGAATTTTGCGATGGTGCGCGCTTTGGCGGGAGATTCTACGATGACCAGTTTATATGCCATGGATTTCCTCCGAAATTTCCTTTTTTCCTGTTTTTCAGATGCATATGATTCTTTTGGGGCGTTTCATGCGCGTCCTGTCGCTATTTCGCGCGGTACGCTCCGCCGGGAACCTTACATATTATTCCCCGTAATTCGAGCATTGTCAAGACAGAATTCAATTTTGCCGCATTTAATCCCGTTTCTGCACTCAATTCTCCCAAAGTCATCTCCTGCCTGCGCAGCTGCTCCACGACCGGCCTTTCCTCCTCGGAAAGCTCGACCGGCCTCTCCTTTGCGGCGGCGGAGGGCCTGCTCGCCCAGCGGTAATGCTCCGGGATATCCCACGGCGAGACCGCCGGCAGCGCGCCCTGCATCAGGAGCGAATTGGGCCCCTGCGACATGGAGGAATAGATGGAGCCGGGCACGACGAACAGATCGCGCCCCTGCTCGAGGCAGTCCTCCGCGGTGATCATGCCGCCGGACTTGAGCCCGCCCTCCACGATGAGCGTGCCCTCGCAAAGGCCGGAGATGATCCTGTTTCGGGCGGGGAAGTTCTGCGCGTTGGGCGGCGTGCCCGGCGCATATTCGGAGACGATCGTCCCGCCCGTCTCGAGGATTTTGCGATACACCGCCTCGTTCTCCGGCGGATAGACGATATCCGCTCCGCAGCCGAGCACGGCCACGGTACGCCCTTCGCCCTTGAGCGCGCCCTGATGCGCGAGGGTATCCACGCCCCGCGCCATGCCGGAGACGATTGTCGCGCCGGAGCGCGCGAGCCTCTCGGCAAATTCCTCCGCCGAGCGCTTGCCGTCGCGCGTGGGATAGCGCGTGCCGACGACGGCGAACGGCCTCTCCAGCCGCAGGTCGGCGTTTCCCTTCACATAGAGCGTGGGCGGCGGGTCGTAGATGCTGCCGAGCAGCTCGCTGTAGCGTTCGGAGATGCGCGTCACGGGCGTGATCTCCAGCCGCTCCATCTCGTCAAAGAGCTTATAGAAATAAGCCGGGCTGCATGCCTCCTTGAGCTTGGCCAGCGTCTTGGGGCCGAGCCCTTCGGCGTGCGCCCTGCCCGCCTTCACTTCGTCCCAGACGCAGCGCGGGTCTCCATATTCGCTCAGCAGCTGGTAAAAGCGCTTCGGGCCGATGCCCTCCACGCTCGAGAGCCACACCCAATACTGCTCCATCGCTCCGATATCCATACCCGTTCCCCTTTATCCCCAGTATTTCCTGTCCATGCTGCGATACTGCACGGCCTCCGCCACATGCTCGGGCAGCACCTCCGCGCATGCGGCGAGATCTGCAATGGTGCGCGCGACCTTGAGGATGCGCGTGTAGGCGCGGTTGCTCAGCTGCATCGCCTCGCAGGCCTGCATAGCCAGCGCCTGCGCGTCCTTGGTCAGGCGGCTGTAGCGGGGCAGCGTCCGCGCGTCCAGACGCGCGTTGCAGGCGATCTGCTCCTTTTTATAGCGCTCCCTCTGCACGCCGCGCGCCGCCTCCACCCGGCTGCGGATCTGCGCGGAGCTCTCCGCAAGCTCCTGCCCGGCGATCTGCTCCGCCGAAACGCTCTCCACCTCGATATGCAGGTCGATCCTGTCCAGCAGCGGCCCGGAGATGCGCGAGAGATAGCGCTTGATCTCCAGCGGCGTGCAGCGGCATTCCTTGCTGCGCGAGCCGAAATTCCCGCACGGGCAGGGGTTCATGGAGGCAACGAGCATGAAATGGCTCGGATAGGTGCTCTGCGCGTTCACGCGGGTGACGGTCACAAAGCCGTCCTCCATCGGCTGGCGCAGCGCCTCGAGCACGTCGCGCCGGTATTCGGGCAGCTCGTCCAGAAACAGCACGCCGTTGTGCGCCTTGGAGATCTCTCCCGGCAGCGCATGGTTGCCGCCGCCCACCAGCGAAGTATGGCTCGCCGTGTGATGGGGCGAGCGGAAGGGCCGCTCGGTCAGCAGGCCGCTCTCGGGCACGCTCCCGGCCACGGAATGGATGCGCGTGGCCTCGAGCGCCTCCTCGAAGGCCATGTCCGGCAAAATGGAGGGCATGCAGCGCGCCATGAGCGTCTTGCCGGAGCCGGGCGGGCCGATGAGCAGCACGTTATGCCCGCCCGCCGCGGCGATCTCCAGCGCGCGCTTGGCCGCGCTCTGTCCCTTGACAAAGCAAAAATCGCTCGCAGTCTGCCGCTCGGTCAGCATTTTTTCATATGACACCGGCTCGATCGGCCGCAGCTGCGTCTCGTTTTTGAGGATCTCCACGGCCTCCCTGAGCGTGCGCACCGCAAAGATCTGCACCCCGTTCACGCAGGCGACCTCCCGAGCATTCGCCTCGGGCAGGATCAGCCGGGCGACGCCCTGCGCCCGGGCGGCGATGGCCATCGGCAGCGCGCCCCGCACGCCGCGCACGGCCCCGTCCAGCGAGAGCTCGCCGATGACAGCCGTGCCCAGCAGGCATTGCGCGGCAAGCTCGCCCTTGGCCGCGATGATGCCCACGGCGATGGGCAGGTCATAGGCCGGGCCTTCTTTTTTGCGCTCTGCCGGCGCGAGATTCACCGTGAGCCGGTCGTCCGGAAAGGCGAAGCCGCTGTTCGCCATCGCAGCGCGCACCCGCTCGCGCGATTCGCGCACGGCCGCGTCCGGCAGACCGACCAGTTCAAACCCCGGCAGCCCGTATGTCAGGTTCACCTCCGCCTGCACGGAAAACCCGTCGATCCCGCTCAGGCCGTAGCATTGCACCGTAGACAGCATAATCCGCCCTCCGTTTATCTGCATTGCATCCAGTATAGCACACACCTGCGCCCAAAGACAACGCCGCGCGCGCATACATGTAAAAAGGGCCGGCAGCGCTGCCGGCCCTTTTTCTCCGCGGAGATCCGCTTAATAGTTATACCAGTTGAACCACCTGAGCCATTTGGCGTACGCGCGCGGGATGGGCGTGCCGCTCATGAGCGGATAGAACGCCGCGCACAAAAGCGCAGCAGCGCCGACCCACACGCCGACGACCTTTTTCGCAAGGCCGCGGTCTTTGCGCTCGATATCCTCTATCAGCACGCCGGCGCAGAGGATGATGAAGGGCACGCTGGCAAAGTAATGATAGATGAAGGTGGAACGCGGCACCAGCACCCAGGGCATATACTGGCTGGCAAAGCCCACCAGCAGCACGAGGCATTTGTTGTCCTTGCAGCCACTGCGGATCCACTTCACCAGCACGTACACCAGCCCAGCAAGGCCGCCCCACCACACCGCAGGATTGCCCATGCAGGAGATGGAGGAGACGGTGTCCTGTGCATAGAAAGCGTTGCCGGAATAATACCACATGGGCTTGACGATCAGCGGCCATTCATACCACGGCGAGCGGAAGAAATGCCCGTCGTCGCCAAGGCCGGAGTGATAGCTCATGATCCCCTTCTGCAGCTCCACCACGCTTGCCACGTTAAAGGCGCCGTCCGGAGCCAGATGCCAGTAATACGAGAAATAATACGTCAAGAGCGGCACGACGACGAAGAACACGACGCACCACAGGCAGGTGATCACGGCGTTATGCCAGAACACCTTCACCGCCTGCTGCGCGATCTTCCTTTCCTTGGGCGCAAAGGCGCGCATACCGGCCGCCGCATGGCGATATTCCAGATAGCGCCGCGCCAGCGACCAGAAGAACAGCACCGCAAGGCCGACGCCCGCATAGATGCAGATCCATTTCGTAGCGCAGCCCAGCGCGAAGCTCAGCCCGCACAGCGTCAGCGGCACGAGCGTCTTCTTCAGGCCCGCGTGATAGAAGTTCATGCGCACATAGCGGAACATGAACAGGTACATCAGCATGATGAACATGACCGCGAAGCAGTCGATCGTGCCCAGACGGGACTGCGTGAAGTGCATGCAGTCCAGCGTCATGAGCATCATGGCGAAGAAGGAGGCGAGCTTGCTGCGGGAGATCTGCCTCATCAGCAGATACGCCAGCGGCACCATCACCACGCCCGAGAGCGCGCCGGCAAAGCGCCAGCCGAACGGGCTCATGCCGAAGATCTTGATGCCCAGCGCGATGAGCAGCTTGCCCAGCGGCGGATGCGTCCATTCGTAGGCGTGCATGCCGTGGATGTGCTCGTAGGCCGTGCGCACATGATAGATCTCATCGAAATAGGAGCTGTTGAAGTAGGAAGGATGCTCCGGCACGGTCTGCTGCTCGTCGATGAGCAGCAGCGGATCCTCCGCGCCGTTGGTCGTCACCGAGGCGATGGGCAGGGGCTCTCCTTCCTCGCTCAGGAAGGCCACCTCCGAGAGCACGAGCCCGCTCTGCTCCGTCGTCAGGCGCACATAGCGCGCGGTCTGATAGGAATAGTCCGCGTCGACGGGCGCGAGGGAGCCGTCGTTTCCGCGCAGCATCGGGCGATACCACAGCCAGCGGAAGATCTCGCCCTGATCGTACTGGGCGAGGCCGGGCTCGCTGTAATTTTCGCCGTCGGAGGAGAATTCCACGGTGAAGCTGCTGTCGCAGATGCCGCCGTAATAGGTCAGCATGAACTTCTGCTCCTGCCCAAGATCGAACACCAGCTGTTCGCCCGGCATGGAGGAGGTCCAGCTCGTCTGCGGCGCGCTGAGCGTGCCCAGATTGACGAAGGTGAACACGCTGTAGAGCGCCGTGACTGCGGCGATCGCCAGCCGTTCCTTGCGCGTGAGGTTCATCTTGTAGTTCCCGGTCTGGAACAGGCCGCTGCCCGAGGCGATCTGCGCCCGCTTTTCCTGAATATCCAGCCTTCCGGAGGAGGGGCGATAGATGCGCGTGAAGGTGACGGCATGCTCGCGCAGGCACAGGTCGGCGCACGTCCAGACCAGCAGCGCGCAGGAGCCGATGACCAGCAGGTCCGTGAACACCACCAGCGCGCGCGGCGCAAAGAGGGTATAGTCGTAGAGCAGCACGAGGCCCATGTTCAGCATCTGCGCACAGCTGACCAGCAGCGCCGCCACGGGGATGCGCGCGTCCTGATCCTCGCTCGCCGCGAGGCACAGGAAGGCGATCGCCGGGAAGAGATAGCGCTCGTGCATCTTCAGGCCGAAGGTGTACATGATCGTCAGAGCCGCCGCGGCGATCAGGCAGAGCCTGCGGCCGCTCTTGTCCGCGGCATACATCCACGCCGCAAAGCCGAACGCCGCGCCAAAGGAGGCCCAGCCGATCCACTGCTCCGGCCCGTCGACGATCTCCACCCAGTTCAGGCCCAGCAGATCCCACAGGTTGCAGGCGCTGACGGTGTAATAGGAATAGGAGCCCAGCGTGCCGAAGTATTTTTCAAACAGCCAGAGCACCGGCTGCAAAGCGCCCGGCGCGTCCGGATAATTCACGGAGACCTGCGAGAGGGCAAAGGGCAGCGAGAGGCCGATCCAGACGGCCACGGCCAGCGCGACGCCGCCCACGGCCTGCAGGGCCATCCTGCCCTTGTCCTGCGCGCGCACGGTCTCGATGACCAGCACGATCAGCCCGAGCGGCGCAAAGAGCAGCGCCTGCGGCTTGACCAGCACGGCCAGCGCGAACACCGCCATGCAGCGCAGCCATTTTTTGTCCGTCGCCAGCACAAACGCGCCCAGCAGCAGCGCCGCGAGCAGGCCGTCCGTCTGGCCCCAGCCCGCGCTGTCGATCACGACGGCGGGGTTCAGGGCATACGCAGCCGCCGGCAGCAGCGCCGCGCGCGAGGGGATGCGCTTTTTCGCCAGCGAATAGAGCATGGCGACGACGACGACGTCCGCAAGGATGTTGGGCAGCTTGATCAGCAGCACGGCGCCCATGCCGCTGCCGTTCTGCCCCAGCAGATCGCGCAGCGCGCCGCTGAGCCAGAGCACGAACATATAGCCCGGGGGATAATCGCAGAAGGCGTCCGGGGCGTAAAAGCCGCTCGGGCCCGTTTCAAACACGCGCTGCGACCAGCCCAGGAAGCAGTTGATATCCGTCTCAAAGCCGCGCACGAACAGCGCCGTGAGCAGGCGCGCAAGCAGCGCCGTGAGCAGCAGCACGTCGATCATCCAGCCGTCTTTTTTCTCATCCGAGCGCAGGGAGACCCGCGCATTCTTCGCGCCGTAGAGATAGATCCCCATAAAGGCGGCGGCGAAGACAAGAGTGCCTGCGGAAAGCGCGATCATGCCGCCCTGCGGGCTGCTCTCTTCCTCTGCGAACAGCTCGGCCGCCGCGGCCTCCGCCTGCGCGGCCTGCGCCGAGGAGGAGATGCTCTCCAGCAGCTGCACATGCACGTCTTCCGGCACATGCTCCGCCTTCTGCACCGAGACCCTATCAAACCAAGCCTCGCCCGTGGTGGTGGCGGAATAGCCGCCGAGGCGCAGATAGACCGCGATCTCGGTCTGATCCTCGCCCGTCACGCCGTAAAACGACGTCTCCACCCATTCTCCGTTTGTGTCATACACGGGCGTGGAGAGCGCGTGGCTCTGCCCGACGGAGATATTCGCGCCCGCCGCGCCAAAGGCGCCCTGCGCCTTGATATGGCACGAAAAACGGTAGACCGTGTTCGGCTCGACGGCCACGCGCTGCACAAAGCGCGCGTCGTTCTCCTGCATATTGGAAATATACAGGCAGCCGCCCTCCAGCCCGTTTTCGTCCACGGCGAAGGCGGAACGGTTCATATCCCATGCGTCGGCGCTCCAGCCCGCCGCCTGCCCTTCGGACAGGTCGATCTCCGGGTTGCTCAGCAGGTTTTCCTGCGCAAGAGCGCCCCCGCACAAAAGGCACATGATCAAAAGCGCCGCGAAAAACGCGCGCAGCCGGTGCTCCTTCAAGCTGTTCACTTCCTTTGCTTCCTCTGCCAAAGTTTCCCTTTCGACTGCGAAAGGGCCGGCGTCGTTTCCTTCGCCGGTGCATGCCGCCTGCCTCAAAACGCGCCGGGGATGTGCTTGATCCCCTCTTCGCTGATGAGCAGCGCGTCAAAGCGCATCGGCTGCGCAAGGCCGCCGTTGTGCTTGCAAAACGCTGTCGCGGCCCGGCGCACCCGCGCCGCCTTGTCCTTTGTAATGGCCTCGCCCGGCGAGCCGTAACGCCTGCCGAAGCGCGCCTTCACTTCCACAAAAACGAGCCGCCCGTCCATGCGCGCGATCAGGTCGATCTCACCGCCGGCGGCTTTATAATTCTTAGCCAGTATGACGGCCCCTTTGCGCAGGAGATATTCCTCCGCGATGTGCTCGCCGCCGCGTCCGCTCACGCTGCCGCTGAGCCCGCTCATGGCTTTTCTTCCAAGATGTTCTTCAGGAAAGAGCGCCTGTGCTCCGGGCAGGGGCCGAAGCGGCGGATGGCCGCGATATGCTCAGCCGTGCCATAGCCCTTGTGCCGGGCAAAGCCGTATTGCGGATAGCGCTCGTCCAGCTCCAGCATATAGCGGTCGCGCGTCACCTTCGCCACGATCGACGCCGCCGCGATCATATGGCTCGTCGCGTCGCCCTTGACGAGGCTCTGCGCAGGCCCGGGCAGCATAAGGCCCGTCACGGCGTCCACCAGAAACACGCAGCCCTGCGCGCCCTCGGCGGCCTGCTCCATGGCTTTTTTGGTGGCCCGCAGGATGTTGATCCGGTCGATCTCCTCTGCGGGCAGCATCGCGCAGCGCACATAGCGCGCCTGCTGCAAAATGCGCTCAAAGAGCTCTCCGCGCTTTTTCTCGGAGAGCTTTTTGCTGTCGTCCACCCCGGGGATGCATTTTTCCTTCTCCAAAACGACGCAGGCTGCGGCGACGGGCCCGGCCAGCGGGCCTCTGCCCGCCTCGTCGATGCCTGCGGCCAAAAGCCCCTGCGCCCAGATCTCCTCTTCGAGCCTTGTCATGCGCAGCAGCTTTTCCTGTGCGGTCTCCCTCGGCATATACAGCGCTCCTCCACGAATCGTTCAGGGCCTTTCCAGCGTGAGCCGGCCCACCTTGCCCGCGCGGAATTCATCCAAAATCAGCGCGGCGGCGCGGTCGGTGTCGTAGCGCCCGCCGGAGAGCAGCCAGCCGCGGCCCTTGCAGGCCGCTTCCATCAGCTCCGGCCCGGAGAGCTGTTCAAAGCCCTCGGGCAGCTTATAGCGCTGCATGAGCGCCTGCGGCGCCTGCTGCGCGAGCATGACCAGCAGATCGCACGCGAGGCCCTCCGTGTCGAGGATCTCGTCCTTGACCGAGCCGATGAAGGAGAGGATCTTGGCCTGGTTCTGGTCGGCCAGCTTCGGCCAGAGCATGCCGGGCGTGTCCAGCAGCTCCAGATACGGCCCGATCTTCACCCATTGGCTTGCGCGGGTGACGCCGGGCCTGTCGCCGGCTTTGGCGATGCCGGAGCCGCGCAGGCGGTTGATGAAGGTGGATTTGCCCACGTTCGGGATGCCCACCACCATCACGCGGGCGGTCTTCATCGCGCCGCGCGCCTTCATGCGCTCCACGGCGGGCTTCGCGGCCCGCTCGATCAGCGCGAACATCTCTTTCCTTCCGCCGCCGCCCACCGCCTGAAAGCGCACGGCGGGCGTGCCCTCTTCCTTAAAGCGGGCGACCCATTCCTTCGTGACGGCGTCGTCGGCCAGGTCGGCCTTGTTCAGCGCCAGAAAGCGCGATTTATTCTTGCAAAGCTTTTCCAATTCCGGGTTGCGGGTGGCCATGGGCGCGCGCGCGTCGCACAGCTCGATCACCGCGTCCACCCCGCGCAGCTGCTCCTCCAGAAGCCTGCGCGTCTTGGCCATATGCCCCGGATACCAGTTGATCTCCGGCATGTTTTCTCCCTTCACAGGCCGTCCGCCCCGCCGCGGCGCAGCGGGGAAGCGCCCTCAAAAAAACGCTGACTGGTGATATAGAAAAAAGCCGCCGAAAAAGGCGGCCTTTTTTCTTTGCTTACTTCTCCTTGACCTTGGCAGACTTGCCGCTGCGGCTGCGCAGATAGTACAGCTTGGCCCTGCGCACCTTACCATGGCGGACCACAGAGATGCTTTCCACGCGCGGGCTGTGCAGCGGGAACGTACGCTCGACGCCAACGCCATAGGAGGTGCGGCGCACGGTGAACGTTTCGCGGATGGAGCCGTTGCGGCGGGCGATGACAGTGCCTTCAAAGGCCTGCAGGCGCTCGCGGGAGCCTTCGACGACCTTCACCTGCACGCGGACGGTGTCGCCAACGTGGAACTCAGGGATGTCGGCGCGCAGCTGCTGCGCCTCGATGGAGCGGATGATTTCGTTCATGGGAATATCCACCTTTCACTATGGACGTTCGCGCCCGGCGCCTTCTGCGCAGACGGAGGACCGCCCTATTTCACAAGATAGAAGTATACCACTTCTTCCCCTTGCCTGACAACCTGTTTTTCGTTAAATATCAGTCTTTTCCAGCCCTTTGAGGTATTCTCTGTCCTTTTTGCTCAGCTCGATCTTCTCGAGCATTTCCGGCCTGCGCTCCTTGGTGATGCGCAGCGACTGCTCCCTGCGCCATTTTTCGATCAGCGCATGGTTGCCGTTCGTGAGCACCTGCGGCACCTCCAGCCCCCTGTATTCGCGCGGCCGGGTATACTGCGGGTATTCCAAAAGGCCCGAGGAAAAGCTCTCGTCCACAGGAGAAGCCTCGCTGCCCAGCACGCCCGGCAGCAGGCGCGCGACGGCGTCTACCATACACAGCGCGGCGTATTCGCCCCCCGTGAGCACAAAATCGCCCAGCGACATCTCCTCATAGCCGCAGATCTCCAGCGCGCGCTCATCCACGCCCTCGTAATGCCCGCAGAGCAGCACGATGTTCTCCTCCTGCGCAAGCTCCTCGGCGATCTTTTGATCGAACGTGCGCCCGCGCGGCGAAAGATAGATGTGGCGCGGCTGTTTGCCGCCCCTGCGCGTGAGCCTCGCGTCCACAAACTCGGTGCAGTCCACGATGGGCTGGGCCAGCATGAGCATGCCCGCGCCCCCGCCGAAGGGATAATCGTCGGTGTTTTTGTGCTTGTTTTGCGAAAACGGGCGGATGTCCACCGCGTCGATATCCACAAGACCGGCAGAATTTGCCCGCCCGAGGATGCTCTCTCCCAGCGCTGCGCGCAGCATGCCCGGGAAGATCGTCAGAATACGGATATTCATCGATACGGCTCCTTTCATACCGGGGCTCTGCCCCGGCCCCCGCCAAAGGGACTCCGTCCCTTTGGGATCCCTGCTTGGGGGAATGATTCCCCCAAGACCCCTCATTATTGAGGAAGGAACACCGACACAGAGAAACGCATTATCCCCTTGAACGGGCTCCCTTCTTAAGGAAGTGGCTCCCTCGTTCTCATCCCCCGGCTCACCGGATCTCCTCGCTGTCGGGGAACACGGCCACCTCGCGCAGGCGCTGCGCATCGAGCTGCATCTGCTTTTTCTCGATATCGACGCTGAGCACGACGCTCTTGAGCGCGGGGATGAGGATCTCGCCCGCCTTGTTCTTCACGACGTAGACGTCGTTTCCGCCGGGCTGCAGCACGTCCACGAGCGTGCCGTGCAGCGTGCCTTCGGTATCCGTGCATTCGCAGCCGAGCAGATCGACCACGAAGTTCTCATCCTCGCCCAGCTCCACCGCGTGCTCGCGGTCGATATACAAAAGCGTCCCGCGCATTTTTTCGGCGTCGTCGCGGGTCTCCACGCCGTCCATGCGGAAAAAGACGGCGTCCGGCCCGACGGAACGTACGCTCACGCCCCGGGCGACATACGCGCCGTTTTCTTCCAGATAGACCTCGTCCAGATCGTAGAACCGTTCCGGATCGCAGGTGATGGGGCGCGCCTTGAGTTCGCCGCGCACGCCCTGCGGCTTTGTGATCTCTCCGATGAGCAGATATGCATCCGGCATGGGGGCACCTTCTTTCATCATGGTCATGCTCCGGGGGAGGCCGGCAGGGGGCTCTGCCCCCCCTGAGGATCCCGCATTTGGGGGCGTACATGATGCAATATACCGCCCCATATTGAGTTCTTTTTAGGAGGGCCCGGGAACCCTTTTTCTTTTTCCAAAGAAAATGGGTTCCCGGCGTCCCCCCGTCTCCCCTCTCGCAAAAAAGGCGCTTTCCGGGAAGGAAAGCGCCTTTGAGGGGGTTAGAGGATCTCCACGAAGGTGGGCTTTTCGTCCTTGATCGTGGCGGCCTTGACCAACGTGCGGATCGACTTGGCGATGCGGCCCTGCTTGCCGATCACTTTGCCCATGTCTTCGGGCGCGACGTGCAGCTCGATCGTGACGGCCTGTTCGGTTTCCGTGCGCTTCACTTCGACCTGATCGGGCATGGTCACAAGGGTCTTGGCGATATAATTGACGAGCTGTTCCATATCGCTTCTTACGCCTCGGCCTTCAGCGCCTTGTTGAGCAGGCTGCGGGTGGTCTCGGTGGGCTGGGCGCCGACGGACAGCCAATACTTGGCGCGCTCCTCGTTCACCTTCAGCTCAACGGGGTTGGAAACGGGGTTGTAATAGCCGATCTCCTCGATGAAGCGGCCGTCGCGGGGGGTGCGGCTGTCGGAAACAACGATGCGATAGAAGGGCTCCTTCTTCATGCCCATCCTCTTAAGACGAATCTTGACCATGGTATTTTTCCTCCCTTAAAGTGGTTGCTGTGAATCTATTTTCGGAAAACGCTTGTTTTAGCGGAATCCTCTTCCAAAGGGCATGCGCAGCCTGCCTTTTTTGCCCTGCGCGCCCATCATCGTCTTCATCATCTGGCGCGCCTGGTCAAACTGCTTGATGAGCAGGTTGACTTCCTGCACGGTGGTGCCGCTGCCGGCGGCGATGCGCCTGCGGCGGGACGCGTTGAGGATATCCGGGTGGCGCCGCTCCATGGGGGTCATGGAGAGGATGATGGCCTCGGTTTTGGCCTGCGCCTTCTGGATCTTGTCCTCGTCGATCTCATCCTCGTTGATCTTGCCGGCCACGCCGGGGATCATCTTGAGCAAATTCTTGACGCCGCCCATCTTCTTGAGCTGGTCCATCTGCTCGAGGTAATCCTGCAGGTCGAACTGCTGCGTGCGCAGCTTTTTCTCCATGTCCTCGGCGCTCTTGTCGTCGAAGGCTTCGGTCGCCTTGTCGATGAGGGTGAGCACGTCGCCCATGCCGAGGATGCGCGAGGCCATGCGGTCCGGATAGAAGGGCTCGATGTCGGTCAGCTTTTCGCCCGAGCCGCAGAACTTGATGGGCTTGCCGGTGACGGCCTTGACGGAGATGGCCGCGCCGCCGCGGGTGTCGCCGTCGAGCTTGGTGAGGATCACGCCGTCCACGCCCAGCTCCTTGTTGAACGTCTCGGAGACGTTGACCGCGTCCTGACCGGTCATGGCGTCGACCACCAGCAGGATCTCCTGCGGGTGCACGGTGTCGCGCACGTCGCGCAGCTCCTGCATCAGGTTCTCGTCGATATGCAGACGGCCGGCGGTATCGATGATGACCGGGTCACGGCCGAAATACTTGGCGTGTTCGATGGCCTCCTTGGCGATCTGGACCGGGTCGCCCTGTCCGCGCTCAAAGACCTCCGCGCCGATCTGCTCGCCGACCACCTGCAGCTGCCGGATGGCGGCGGGGCGGTAGACGTCGCAGGCGACGAGCAGCGGCTTTTTCTGCTGCTTCATCAGCATGCCGGCGAGCTTGGCCGCCATGGTGGTCTTACCGGCGCCCTGCAGGCCGCAGAGCATGTAGATCGTCGGAGCCTTGGGAGAGTAGGTCAGCCTTGAATTCACGCCGCCCATGAGCTCGGTGAGCTCTTCGTTGACGATCTTGATCACCTGCTGGCCGGGCTGCAGGCTCTCCATGATCTCCACGCCGACTGCGCGCTCGGAGACTTTTTTGACAAAATCCTTGACGACAAGGTAGTTGACGTCGGCTTCGAGCAGCGCCATGCGCACCTCGCGCATCGCCACCTTGACGTCAGACTCGGTCAGCTTGCCGTGGCTGCCGAGCTTTTTGAACGCCTGGGAAAGTTTCTCGGTAAGTCCTTCAAACGCCATTTGGCCCGACACCTTCCTTTGTCTTGGAGTGTTTTTTTATTCGTCGCTTTCCAGCATTGCGGAAAGTATGTTTCTCGCTTCGGCTGCTCTGCCGCCGTCGAGGGCTTCGATCGCCTGCTCAACGGCCGCCGCGCGCCTTTGGCGCTTTTCCAGCAGGCCCAGCGCCCGTTCGTATTCCTCCAGCTTCGCTTCCGCGCGGAGGATGCCGTCGTGCACGGCCTGACGCGAAACGCCCGTGGCCTCGGCGATCTCGGAAAGGGAGAGATCCTCTTCCAGATACAGCCGCAGCGCGAGGCTGCGCTTGTCCGTGATCAGCGCGCCGTAGAGATCAAAGAGCAAATTTGTGCGGATCCGCTTTTCCATTCGCCTGCAGCCTCCCGTGCGACGGCTATTTTCACACGATGCAGGAAGTATGATACCACAGAGCGGCCACGCCGTCAAGTTAATTATCTTTACAGCATGCAGCCAGAACGCGGGCGGCCGCAAGAGCCGCCCCTACAGGAGACGTTTCTTTCGCTCAGCAGGCGCTTGTAGGGGCAGGCCTTGCGCCTGCCCGTTTCTTCCGGCCTGTCGACACAGCTCCGGCTCTTCGGCGCAGCACGGGCGGCCGCAAGGGCCGCCCCTACAGGAAGCGTT
>JAUMYC010000185.1 GCA_030528845.1 Eubacteriales bacterium | reverse complement strand
ATTTCGCTACCAACGAAGAGATGACGCAGGCGCTGCAAAGCGGCACGGTGGATTCGCTGCTGAGCAGCAGCCTGCGCGCCCGTACCAACGAATGGACCATCGACAGCTTTGACGAAGCGCCCATCTATGTGGCTGTCCGCAAAGGGGATACGCGCACGCTCGAACTGATCAACCATGCGCTTGACCGCATGGAGATTGAGGAGAACCATTGGATGGTGACCCTCATGCAGCGATACTACGGCGACAACGAAAGCAATATCCCGTTTCTGACGCAGGAAGAACGGGCGTATCTGCAGGAGCAGAATGAGAGCGGCAGGGTCTATCGTGTGCTGGTCAATACGGACCGCTATCCCTATTCCTATATTGCAAACGGAGAACCTGTCGGCATCATGATCGATCTGTTTGACCTGATCGCCAAGCGCTGCGGCATCGCGTATGAATGGATCATCCCCAAGGATCGGGAGCATTATGCCCAGCTGATCACAGATAAAAACACGGACATCTGCATCGATCTCACGCCGGATTTCCATCAGGCCGAGGAATACGGCTACTCCATCACCGATTGCTATCTGACCGCGCCTTTCTCCTGGATCCGCCGCAGCGATAACATGGACGATATCACGACCGCCGCCAAACTCATCTACATGGCGTATTCTCCCGCACAATATGCCTATGACAACGTTTACCATGAGATTGACTACATCACCTATGCCACCGTCGACGCCTGCTTAAAATCCGTCATCGACAAGAAAACCGACGGCTACTGCACCTACACCTATCAGGCCGAACAGCTGGTGCTGCAAGATCTGTCCAACAGCCTGATCGCTACCATCTCTCAATCCGAAAACCGTTTTGCCATCGGCGTATCGCACGGCATCAACAATCATCTCACATCCATCCTCAACACCACTGTAAACTGCATCGAGGATTGGGAAGTGGTGGATATCATCCGCCATCACACAAATTTAAGCACCCCCACCTTTTCTCTGTTTGAGCTGCTGCACAGCAGCCCGCAGTTCCTGACTTCGGCCATATTGCTGCTGGTTCTTGTGCTTCTGATGGCCACGCTGATCCTGCAGCGCATCCTGCACGAAAAGAAATTGCAGAAGATCATCCATATGCAGAGCAGTAAGCTGGACAAATCGATGGAGAACATGCTGGACGTACTGGCCACCGCCATTGAATTCCGCAGCAACGAATCCGGCGATCACGTACAGCGCATCCGAGGGATCACCCGCGACATCCTGAACGAAGTCATCCGCCTGTATCCGGAGGAATATCCCCTCAGCCCCGAGGATGTACAGCAGATCAGCACGGCGGCATTGATGCACGACGTAGGAAAGATCGCAATTCCCGATTACATCCTCAACAAGCCGGGGAAGCTGACGCCGGTGGAATTTGAAACCATCAAGCAGCACCCGCTCATCGGCTGCGAGCTGCTGGACAAGATCCCCAATATCCGGGAGGAGCAGCTCTATGCCTATGCATACGATATCTGCCGCTGGCATCACGAGCGCTGGGACGGCCGCGGCTATCCGGATGGCCTGAAGGAAAATCAGGTGCCGATCTGGGCGCAGGTAGCCGCCGTCGCCGATGTGTACGACGCACTCATCTCTCCACGCGTATACAAGAAGGCCTTCTCGCACGAAACAGCCGTGCAGATGATCCTGTCCGGCGAATGCGGCGCCTTCAACCCGCAGGTGCTCCATGCGTTCCGGCAGATTTCCGAACATCTGAAGCTCAGCTCCGCGCGCAAGCAGGAGACGCACACGTCGGCGCCTGTGGGAAAGGATCTCACCACGCTTACGCTCTCGGCCTTCCATTGTCTGCTGGAGACCACCTCCGATATGATCTTCCTCAAGGATGCGGATCTGGTCTACCGCAGTGTTTCGCCTGCCTTTGCGGCGCTTCTGCACCGAAAGCCGGAGGAGATCGTCTGCCATACCATCAGCGATCTGTTTGGCGATGACATCAACGCACGCCGCTATGAAGCAGAGGATCGTCAGCTGCTCGCCTCCGGCGAGGATATAGTGGACTATCTGGAAATGGTGAGCGACCTTGACGGAAACCCCATCTACGGTTCCACGACAAAGCGCCTCCTGACGGATGCGCAGGGCAGAGTGATGGGGATCTTGGGCATCACACGGGATGTGACGCCGGAGTATCACGCCAAGAAGCATCACAAGCTCAAGCTTAGATACTTGTATGACCTTCCGGCAGACGCCTATTTTGCCATCCACATCGACATCAACCAGTGGCGCATCATTGTCGAAAACAGCCATCCTGTACGCGGCGTGGTCATTGGCAATCACGAGACCATCGAGAGTCTGTATCTCGACGCCATCAAAGGAATGGCCGAAAAACGCGGCTCCGCATATGGTTTCTTTAAAAACTTCAATGCCGAAGCGCTGCAGGAGCTCTACAACGGCGGCCGCAGCGAGATCGTCATGGAATACCTCCACGTTATGCCCAACGGCACCCAATGCTGGATCCGCGACGAGATCGAATTCCTGATCGATCCCGCCAACGGGCATTTGTGTCTGGTTATGGTCGTACGCGACATTCAGGCCAAAAAGGAGGCTGAACTGAATGTGATCCGGATGGCCGAGCACGACGCACTGACCGGTCTGTTGAACCGCGCGTCCATCCGAATGCTCGTCGATGACGTCCTGTCCGGAAATGACCCCCTGACAGCACGGCACGCCTTGTTTATGATCGATATGGACAACCTCAAGGGGATCAACGACTATTTGGGGCACAAGACGGGCGATGATGAGTTGATCCGTCTTGGCCGGACGCTGTGCGAATGCTTCCGCTCCACCGATCTGGTCGCCCGCGTCGGCGGAGACGAATTCGTTGTGTTCATGCGGTTTATTACCGACGCAGATTCTGTGCAGAAAAAGGCAGATCAGCTTGCGAAGCGGCTGTACAGAATACTGGACAACAGCGCCGGCTCCCTCGCCACCTCCTCCAGCATTGGCATCAGCCTCTACCCAGATGACGGGCGCACGCTGACAGAATTGTACGAAAAGGCCGATCAGGCCATGTATCATGCCAAAAACAGCGGCAAAAACAAAGCCGTCTTTTTCCGGGACATCGCCCGGAAATAACAAAAAAGCTCCCTGAAGGCAGTTTCCAATAAGACAGTATGAGAACATCACCGGCATAGGGTAGCTGCCGTACAGGAGTGCGACAAGAAAAATCGGCGATACTTGGTTTTCACAACCAGGTATCGCCTTTTTCTATCTTTGAACAGAATGTTTGAATCCGTTTCCAGCTTGGCCTGCTGATGATCCATCGCGTGACTGAGCGAGGAGGAGATCAGCCTGCAGAGGATCCGGAACAGATTCTTACAGTACAGAGCCCTCTGCTCAAACGCAGCCGCCGAAAGGAGCTCCATGTCCAAGCCGTGCATGGTACCCGTCGTCACGATCATCAGCGGCCGGAAGTCGATCAGCCGGAACTTTGCCACTTAGTGAGCTCCCCGCAAAGCAGCATGATTGCCACTGTCGGCACCGGCTCCAGCGTCGGCATCGGCTTGCGCTGCTTGCGAAAAATACGGCGCAAGTGTTTAATTTATGATAAACATGCTCTCCATTTTTGCAAGGCAGAGCGCAGAGAAAAGCAGCAATCGCGGGAGGAGGCCGCAGCAAAGGAACGGCTCCCAAATTACATCGGCCTGCGCAGCGACAAACAAGCCGCCTCGAAGCGAGGCGGCTTGTCCTGCAAGAGATAGTGTTTTCCCGCGCAGGGGCTTTTCCGTGAAAACTTACTGCGCACGGCGCTCACGCAGGATATCGGCGTTTTCTTCCACCTGCTTTTTCTTCAGGGGATACAGGAGCCACAGGGTGAGGCCAAGCAGAGCGTAGGCTGCCATCGGCACGAGGCAGGTGATGTTGAAAATGCCGTCCAGCACATTCTGGCTCTGCACCTGGCCCATGCTTGCGGCCTGAGAGTTGTACCCGATGGCGCCCAGCATCCAGCCGGTAAGGCCGGTGGTGAGAGCCTGACCCATCTTGCGGGCAAAGCCGCTCAGGGCGAAGACGCTGCCCACCTGACAGGAGCCCTCTTTCACCTCGACGTCGTCGATCACGTCGGCGATCATGGCCCAGGAAGTGGCGGTAAGGTAGCCGAGGCCGATATGGCCGAGCACCTGGAAAATAGCGAACACCCACACGCTGGCGGGGCGGAGGATCCACGTGAGCAGGTACAGGACGGTCGACAGGATGCAGGAGTAGATACAAAGCTCCGCCTTGCCGAGGCGCACGGCCAGAGGCTTGGTGGTGCCCATGGCTGCGACCATCACCAGCAAGCCCAGCAGGTTGACCAACGACTGTGCGGCGGCGTTGCCGTAATAATCGGGGAAGACGTAGATGAACATGTTCAGCGTGGTCAGCTGCGCCACAAGAGTGAAGATGATCGCCGCGATCAGCGCCATCAGAGGCCTGTTCTTGAAGGAATTTTTCAGGGTCTGCAGCAGCGAGGGTTCGCTGCCTTTTGTCTGCTGCGGCGCCTGTATCCGCTCCACCGTCAGGAAATAGCAGACCAGATAGCCCAAGATCGCCAGCAGAGAAAAGACGCCCGCAAACGTGGTGACCCGGGAGCCGATCATGGCCTCTTTCATGCCGCCGTCGGCCAGCGGGATCTTTTCGAAGACCAGCAGAGGGGCCAGAACGCTGCCGAACAGCGTGGCCAGAGTGGAGCCCAGAGAACGCATCACCGACAGCGACGCGCGGTCGTTGGGCTCGGGCGAGATGACGGTGGCCATGGAGCCGAAGGGGATGGTCACGGCGGTATAACAGAAGGAGCCCCACAGGATGTAGGTGAAGGCGAGATAGGCGATCTTTACGCCCA
>JAUMYC010000001.1:45156-51363 GCA_030528845.1 Eubacteriales bacterium | reverse complement strand
CAGGTGGACGGCCAGCAGATGGTCACCGCCGAGGCCCCGCTCGCCGAGATGTTCAAGTATGCCACCGACCTGCGCTCCATGACTCAGGCCCGCGGTTCCTTCGATATGGAATTCGTGCGCTATGAGGAAGTGCCGGCCACCGACGCCAAGAAGATCATCGAAAACGCCAAGCTGGACGACGACGACGAGGATTGATCCCCTCTCCCGCCGCGCCTGCCGCGCCGAAAGATCGCTTCCAAAAGGCCGCTCCCCGCGTTGGGGAGCGGTCTTTTTCTGATGGGGGCGGCGGAGTTTTGGCAGGCGTTTCCCGCGCTGCGGAAGGGAAAAAGAGAGGAGGAAAGTGGTTTTTTGTAGACAAAACGGCGAATGCAAGCTATAATAGCGCGTATATACAGGAAAAAACAATGCAGCGACAAAGGAGCATGCATACATGATTACGACGGTTTCTCTCAACCCCTGCATCGACCGCACGGTGCGGCTGAAGCGCTTTGTCTACGGCGGCATGAACCGCGCGGCGGCCGCGCGCAGCGACGCGGGCGGAAAAGCGATCAACGTGGCGATCACGGCGGCGCGGCTGGACGTGGCCGCGGGCTGCATCGGCCTTCTTTATAAGGAAAACGGGCGCATTATCGAAAACAAGCTGCTCGGCAGCGGCACGCAGTGCGATTTCGTCTGGCTGGAAGGCCGCGTGCGCACGAACATCAAGCTCTTTGACGAGTCCACGAGCCAGGTGACGGAGATCAACGAGGCCGGCCAGCCCGTGTCGGAAGCCACGCTGGAGAAAATGCTGGACATGATCGCCGACCATGCGGCTTCGAGCGATTTTCTGGTGCTGACGGGCTCTCTGCCGCCCGGCTGCCCGGATGATTTCTATCGCACGGTGATCGAATCGGTCGAAGGGCTGGACTGCCGCTGCGTTCTGGATGCCGAGGGCGTGAAGTTCAACGAGGCCGTCAAGGCGAACCCGTTTTTGATCAAGCCGAACCTGTATGAGCTGGAGGTCTCCATGGGCCGCAGCTTCACCGAGCTCAAGGACATCCGCGACGCCGCGCTGCGCTATGTCGACGGCGGCGTGCAGAACGTGGCGGTGTCCCTCGGGAGCAGGGGCGCGCTGCTGACCAACGGAAAAGAAACGTATTACGCGCCGCGCATGGACGTGCCGGTGCAGAGCACCGTCGGCGCGGGCGACGCGATGGTCGCCGGGCTCACGGCGGGCTTTCTGGCCGAGAAGGAGCTTGCCGAGGTGCTGCGCATGGGCGCGGCCGCAGGCACGGCCAGCTGCATGACCGAGGGCACGCAGCTGCTGGAAAAGGCTATGTACAAAAATCTGCTTGAGAAGATCGAGATCCAAAGGATGTGAGCATATGATCGGCGTAGCGATTCTGGGCTGCGGCGTCGTGGGCAGCGGCGCTATCAGAATGCTGGTGGAAAACAAAGAGCGCATCGCCCGCGCGGCCGGCGTGGAAGTCCGGCTCAAGGCGGTGCTGGACCGCAAGAGCGTGCAGGTGCCGGAAGGCGTCGTTTTGACGGAAAACTTCGATGAGATCCTCATCGACCCGGAGATCGGCATCATCGCCGTGACGATAAGCAGCGTCACGGACGCATATGATTATGCGAAAAGGGCGCTCGAGGCGGGCAAGAGCATCATCACGGCGAACAAGGAGCTCGTGTGCGAACACGGCGACGAACTGGAGGAGATCGGCTCGCGCATGGGCGTGCGCTTCCTGTATGAAGCGGCGGCCTGCGGCGCAATGCCGATCATCCGGCCGATCAACCTGTGCCTTGGCGGCAATCGCTTCCGCGAGATCGCCGGCATCGTGAACGGCTCCACCAACTATATCCTCACGCGCATGGAGGAATCGGGCGTTTCCTTCCCCACGGCGCTGGACGAGGCCAAGAGGCTCGGCTATGCGGAGATGAACCCTTCCGCCGACGTGGAAGGCCACGACGCGCGCAGGAAAATCGCCATTTTGGCGCACGAGGCGTTCTCCAGCCGCTTTACGGATTTCAGCCTGATCCCTCGCGAAGGCGTGACGAGGATCAAGCAGGAGGACATCCGCGCGGCAGAGCTCTTCGAGGGCCGCATCAAGCTGATCGCCCGCGCCACGCTCGAGGGCGAGACCTGGACCGGCAGCGTGCGCCCCTGCTTTGTGCACAAGAGCCATTCGCTCTACAGCATCCGTGACGTGTTCAACGCCGTGCAGATCCGCAGCGATTTCGCCGGAGAGACCACCATCACCGGGCGCGGCGCGGGCAGCATGCCCACGGCCAGCGCGGTGGTGGGCGATATCATCGACGCGGCGAAGAACCCCGCCGCCTATCCGAAGGGAGATCTTGTGCCCGCGTTCAAGGAGCAGAAGAGGGTCGCGAGCTATATCGTGCGCATCGACGGCGCGCTGCCGCCGGAGATGTCCGGCTGCGAGATCCGCCGCATGAGCGGGCTGATCGCCATCCGCACGCCCGTCATGGCGGAGGACGAGCTCAACTGGATGCTCTCCGACACCGAGCACGGCCTGCTTTTCCCGGCGCTGTAAGAGCAAGAATACAAAGGAAACCGGAGCAGAAAGAGCATTTTGCAGGAGGTTTCGTTAGAAATGCGATCGAAGGAAGCATTTACCTATGAAGGAAGCAGCGGCTTTGGCGTGCTGCTTCTTCATGGTTTTACGGGAGACGCCGGGGGGATGCGCGAGCTGGGAGAGGCGCTGCATGCGCAGGGCTACAGCGTGCGCGCGCCGCTTCTGCCCGGGCACGGCACGGGCCCGGAAGGGCTGGAGAGCGCGACATGGCGCGAATGGCTCGCCTGCGCGCGCAGGGAGTACACTGTCCTGCGCGAGGAATGCGGGCGTGTGGCCGTGGCGGGGCTCTCGATGGGCGGAGCGCTGGCGGCGATCCTGGCGCAGGAATACCCCGTGGAGGCGTATATCGGCTTTTCGCCGTGCGTGCGCATGAAGCAGAGGAGCGCCTGCGCGGCAAAGGTCGCGCGCATCGGCCGGCTGTATTCCAAAAACGCAAAGGGCGAGCGCGTGTTCCCGCTGTGGAAGGGCTATGACGTCTGGCAGCTGGCGCAGCGCGCCATGCACGGCGCGTTTGCCATCACGGCGCCGGTGCTGGTGTTTCAGTCCGCGCTGGACGAAACGATCGACCCGAACGGCGCAAAGCGCTTCCTCAAGGGCGTTTCCGCGCAGCAAAAGGAGCTGGTCTGGCTGGAAAAGAGCGGACACGTCTGCACGGACGGCCCGGAAAAGGATGCGCTGACCGCAAAGACGATCGAGTTTCTGGCGCAGGTCGCGGCGGGCTGAACGGGCGGGGAAAAGCCCTGTGCCCGCCGCTTGCGCAAAAGCGCATATCGTAGTATAATACTTCTATTCGCACAATTTCACCACACGGAAAGGAAGAAGAACACATGTCCCGCAGGATCATCAAGCTGATCGCTTTGACGTTTGCCGTCGTGCTGGCGCTGTCCGGCTGCAATCTGGTAAAGATCGACGAATCCATCGACGACAAGACGGTCGTGGCGACCTTTGACGGCGGCGTCGTGACGAAGGGCGACGTCCTCCCGGCATACGAAAGCAACCTTGCATATTATGAACTCCTCTCCTCCTATTACGGCTATGCCATCCCCACGGACGGCCTGCTGGAGGAGACGGTGAACAACCTTGTGACCGACAAGGTGCTGCTGCACAAGGCGGAAGAGCTCGGTCTTGCCACTCTTGCGACCGAGGAGACCGAGGAAGCCATGCAGGAGGCCCTCGCCGCCTACGAGGATACCCTCGACACCTATTGGGATGAATTTGCCGAGGAAGGCATGACGGACGAAGAGATCCGCGGGCAGGTCGAAGAATTCATGGCCGAGAACGATTACACCCTCGAGGCCGTGATCGAATCCTACACGCAGCTCAAGATCATCAATAAGCTGCGCAGTAAGGTGTACGAGGGCGTCGTGGTCACTCCCGAGGAGATCCAGAACGAGTACAGGGCTATGCTCGCCGCGGACGAATCCGCCTATGCGGAAGACAGCTTTGCCTTTGAATCCGCCGTGACCACCGGCATGAGCACGATCGCCTGGTATCCGGAGGGCTACCGCACGGTCAAGCACATCCTGCTCTCCTTCACCGAAGAGCAGCAGGCCGACCTCTCCGACATCCAGCTGCAGATCACCCAGATCGAGAGCCAGATCAGGCTTCTCGACGAGGACGCAGACCCGACCGCGCTGCAGGCGCAGCTTGACGAGCTCAAGGCCGAGCTCGAAGCCAAGACCGCCGAATACGCCGCGCTGCTCCAGCCGCAGGTCGACGAGATCCTGGCCGCTGTGGAAGCAGGCGAGGACTTTGAGAAGCTGATGGAACAGTACAACACCGACCCGGGCATGGAAAGCGAACCCGCCAAGAGCGAGGGCTATTATGTCAGCGCCGCCTCCGAGACGTGGGTCGCGGGCTTCCGTGACGGCGCGATGGCGCTGGAAAACATCGGCGATGTCTCCGGCGCCGTGCCCACCGCCTACGGCGTGCACATCATCCGCTACCACGGCGACGTCACCCCCGGCGCCGTGCCGATGGACGAGCTGAGCGAGGAGATCGAAGCGAAGCTGCTGGCCGAAAAGCAGACCGCCGCCTACGATGAGCAGGTGAACAAGTGGGTCGAAGAGGCCAACGTGAAGATCGACCTGAAAGTGCTCAATATCGCCGAATAACCCGGAGAAGCAAATACGCCCCTGCAGGAGATCTCCTGCAGGGGCGTCTTTCTTTTGTACGACAGACACAGCGTTTATTCCTCTTCGGAAGCGGTAGATCAACGCAGGGATCAGAGGATATCGAGCAGATCTTTGCAGAGGCAGACAAGATCATATCGTATCCCTTCCCGGCTCATCCATTCTCGTTTACTCCATTCAGATTGAGAAAGGTCGTCTCCGCCATAGAGCAACGCGCCGTAATCAAAGCCTCGGAATTGCGATACGGCGATGCAGGCTGCCTGCTCCATCTCGACGATCTTTGCACCCTCTTTCTTTCGGAGGATAATGGTATCGGCAGTTTCCCGAAAAATAGCGTCGGTTGTCCATGTCAACCCCCGAAGATAGGAGATCTCTCTGCTTTCGAGATAACGGACGATTTTTTCTGTGACAGCGGGGTTTGCATAAATGTATCTGGAAGGCTCGATGTAATGATAGGAGAAGCCTTCGTCTCGGATCGCTCCGTCTACGACGAAAAGCTGACCTACCTCGATATCTCTGTCCAAAACGCCGCCGCCCCCGCAAAACATGACTTTGTCGACGCCCATAGCATGGACGATCTCAAGAACCCTGCCACAGGCGGGACAGCCGACCGGGCCGAGCAGGATCAGCGAGTCTGCGTCGGAAAACTTATATACGATAATAGGATTCTCCCCGCGGATCCTCGCTTCGATATGGATCTGTTCCCGCGCGATCAGTTTATCCATTACCTCCGGGAAATAGGTGATGATCAGCTTGTTTGCGGAGAGTTTATGCTTCGCATAGGAGGAGGGCTCCAGTTTTGCAGCCCTTGTACTGTCAAATTCCAATACGGGGTACTTGCTTTCTTCGTGCATAGCGTTCGCCTCCAGCTCGATTGGTCGGTTATACAAAGAAAGCCCCGAGAAGGGGCTATGCTGCGATGACGAAGGGGTCAGTTCTCGTCGCCCTCGGCAGTTTCATCGATCTCGACCTGCTTTTCACCGAGCGCCTGCCCGATGCGGGTGACGAGCTTCTCCATGCCGAAGGAATTTTCGGAGGAGAAGGGGTAGACCTGCCAGGGCTGCACCTGCAGGCCGCGGCAGATGTTCATGATGGCCGGGGCGCGCTTTGCCCCGGAGACCTTGTCCGCCTTCGTGGCGACGACGATAAAGGGGATGTCGTAATGGCGCAGGTAATTGACCATCATCACGTCGTCGGCGGTGGGGTTGTGGCGGATGTCCACCAGCTGCAGCGCGAATTTGAGCTGCTCGCTGCCGGAAAGATAGCCCTCGATCATGCGGCCCCACTTGGCCTTTTCGTCGCGCGGGGCCTTTGCAAAGCCGTAGCCGGGCAGGTCGGCAAAGAAGAACTCCTCGTTGATGAGGTACATGTTGATCAGCCTCGTCTTGCCGGGCTCGGAAGAAGTGCGCGCGAGCTTGGAATTGCCGGCGAGGCGGTTGATCATGGAGGACTTGCCCACGTTGCTCTTGCCGACAAGGGCGATCTCCGGCAGGCCTCGG
>JAUMYC010000001.1:39532-45146 GCA_030528845.1 Eubacteriales bacterium | reverse complement strand
AAGGATTTCAGGGAATCGAGCGAAGTCACAAAGCGCCCGGTTCGGATCTTCATAATCGGTTTCCTCCAAAATGCCGGCTGCAGTCGCGCTGCAGCCGGTGAGATGTTGTGGTCGGGATCAGACGTCGAAGATGATGGAGATGGCCTGATCGACGCCGGAGATGGTGTGTACGTCGAGCTTGGCGCGCACCTCGGAGGGGATCTCGACCAGATCCTTTTTGTTTTCCTCCGGCACGAGCACCGTGGAGATGCCCATGCGATAGGCGGCCAGCAGCTTTTCCTTCACGCCGCCGATGGGCAGCACCTTGCCGCGCAGGGTGATCTCGCCGGTCATGGCGACGTCCTGCCGCGCGGGCTTGCCGGTGATGGCGGAGAGCATGGCGCAGGTGAGCGCCACGCCTGCGGAAGGGCCGTCCTTGGGCACCGCGCCCTCCGGCACGTGGATGTGCAGGTCCATCTTCCGGTTGAACTCGCTGTCGATCTTGTATTGATCGGAATGGCTGCGCAGATAGGAATAGGCCGTGCGGGCGGATTCCTTCATCACATCGCCGAGCTGGCCGGTGAGCTCGATATGTCCGCTGCCGGGCATGACGGTGGCTTCCACGGGCATGGTCTTGCCGCCGATGCTCGTCCACGCAAGGCCGTTGACCACGCCGGTCTCCGGCTCTTTGGAGCCCGCCTTGGGGTTGTGATAGGGCACGCCCAGGAATTCCTCCAGCAGCGCGGGGGTCACGTTCACGCTCTTGCGCTCCTCCTCGGGCATTTCCAGCAGCTTCACCGCGCTCTTGCGCAGCACGGCCTGCAGCTGGCGCTCCAGCGTGCGCACGCCCGCCTCGGCGGTGTAGCCCTCGATGATCTGCCGGAGCACGGCCTCGCTGACCTTGACCTGTCCCTTGGCCAGCGCGTGCTCCTTGAACTGCTTGGGCAGGAGGTGCCTCTTGGCGATCTGCACCTTTTCCTCGAGCGTATAGGAGGGCACTTCGATCAGCTCCATGCGGTCGAGCAGCGGGCCGGGGATGGTGTCGCTTGTGTTCGCCGTGGTGACGAAGAGCACGCGGGAGAGGTCGTAGGGGGCCTCGAGATAGTGGTCGGAGAAGGTGGCGTTCTGCTCCGGGTCGAGCGCTTCGAGCAGCGCGCTGGCCGGGTCGCCGCGCATGTCGCTGGTCAGCTTGTCGATCTCGTCGAGCAGGAAGACGGGGTTGTCCGCGCCGCACTGGCGCAGAAGGGAGAGGATGCGGCCGGGCATCGCGCCGATGTAGGTGCGCCTGTGGCCGCGGATCTCGGCCTCGTCATGCAGGCCGCCGAGGCTCATGCGCACGAATTTGCGGTTCAGGGCGTTGGCGATGGAGCGGGCGACGCTGGTCTTGCCCACGCCGGGCGCGCCGACGAGACAGAGGATGGGCGCTTTGCCCTGCGGGTTGAGCGCGCGCACCGCGAGGTATTCCAGCACGCGCTGCTTGACCTTATCGAGACCGAAATGCTCGTTTTCGAGGATTTTGCGCGCCTTTTCGATCTTAAAGGGCTTCTCCGGCGTCTTTTTCCAGGGCAGCTCCAGCAGAAATTCGAGATAGCCGCGGCTGACGGAGAGCTCCGGCGTACCGGGGGCCATATGCGACATGCGCCTGAGCTCGCGCTCGGCCATTTCCCGGGCCTCGCCGTACACGGCGCTCTTTTCCAGCTGCTCGCGCAGCTGGTCCACGGCGCCTTCCTCGTCTTCGCCCAGCTCGGTCTTGATCACACGCAGCTGCTCGCGCAGGTAATACTGCTTTTGGTTCTTGTCGATGCTCTCGCGCACGAGGTTCTGGATGCGCTTTTCGACCGCCTGCATCTGCGTTTCGCGCTCGAGGATCTCCAGCACGGTCTGATAGCGCAGCTTGAGCGAGCGGCACTCCAGCACCTTCTGCTTGTCCCAGAGCTCGTGAAAGGCATTCGCGGCGATCACGTCCGGCAGGATGGTCACGTCGTTTTCGTCGACGATGGTCTCCATGAGCTCCATGGAGAAATCTCCCTTGCCGCGCACGAAGCGGGCGAAGGCTTCTTTGGCCATGCGCACCATGGTGTCGATCTCGATATCCTCTTCCGGACGCCTGCGGGGCATTTTTTTATATTCGGCATAGGTCACTCCGTCGAGCTCGGCGGTGTCGATGAGCATGCCGCGGCTCTCGCCGAAGGCGAGCACGCGCATCGCTCCGTCCGGCAGGCGGAGGATCTGCTTGACGACGATGATGGTGCCGACGGTGTAGAGGTCGTCCAGAACGGGGGTCTCCACGGCGAGCTCACGCTGCGCGACGGCGAAGATGCGGCTCTCTTCTTTCATCGCCTGTTCTACGGCGCGGATCGAGCGGTCGCGTCCTACGTCGAAATGCAGCATCATATTCGGAAATGCGACGAGCCCGCGCAGCGCGACCATGGGCAGCATGCTCGTCGTGGGTTGTTTTTCGGTGGTAAGGCGATCCATTTTGTATCCTCCCGGGTATCTTTTGCGAACGGTCTGCGGGGCAGACGGGTATATTATAGCGTTGCCGCGAGCGGCTGACAAGACCGTCGCGGCAGACGCTTTTTGACTGTGCTGGCAATCGGAGGAAGGGGGGTCATTCGCCCTGCGCGATGGCCAGATATTCTTCGATCATTGCCGCCCACTGTTCTTTGGAGTAGGCGCCGGTGATGGTGTCGCTGATCAGGTTGCCGTGCTCGTCGAAGAACCAGGTGCTGGGCACATAGATGACCGCGTCGAGCAGATCCTCGTTGATGACCGCGTCGGGGATGAGGTGGGTGTAGGCGTCTGCGCCGGTGCTTTCGATATAGCGGAGGGCCAGCTCCAGGTATTCCTCGTCGATGACGGTGTTGTCGGTCACCATCATGATGTCGGTGGGGATGCCGATAAACTGCACGCCCTTGTCGGCATATTCCTCGGCCAGCTCGCCCAGATAGGGCATTTCCTTCAGACAGGGCTGGCAGAAGGTGGCCCATGCGTTGACGACGGTCAGCTTCGCGCCGTCAAAGACGTCGGCATGGCTGACAGGCTCGCCGTAGACGTCGGTGGTCTCAAAGACGCCCAGACCGAGAATGGGCGGCGTGACGCGGTAATAGAGGTCCGTGTCGCGATAGGAAGCGATGATCAGCTCGAGCGTCTCGCGGGTGTCTGCGGGCAGATCCTCCGGGAAGTCCGGCTCGGTACTCCAGACGATGGCGATGCTGAACTTCTCGTTGGTGTGGACGTCGCGGTGTGCAAAGCCTTCCGGGCTGTACTCCTGCGCCGTCTTGCCGGCGGGATACAGCACGACGCCGGCCAGCGGGATGCCGACTTCTATGATTCTTTCCAAGCCCTCTGCCTCGAAGAGGCCCCGGGCGTTTTCTGCATAATAGAAGATCGAAGATGCGCCGTCGGCACGGGCTTGTTCGACGGAGTCATAGTCTTGAATGCTGATGATATTGTCGGTGGTTATAAGGTACTCTTCCCAAGCCGGGGAGACGTAGAGATCGGTGCAGAGCGTCGGAAACTGGAATTGATAGTGCGGGTCGCCGTAGTCGGCACTCTCCGCAAGCGCACAGGGGAAGAGCAGGGACAGCATGAGCAGAATGGAAACAAGAGCTTTTTTCATAATGATGCCTCCGATACAACGGTGGTTTGTGCAAAAAATACTGCCTATATATAATACCATGAATTTGGGAAGTTGAAACCCCCGTAGGGTTAATAATGAAGCGCGCCCGCATGCAATTCTAAGACATGCGGACGCGCGCCGAAGTTCCATTTGCAAAGAGGGCGAATTATTCCACAAAGCCGATGGCCTCGGCGAGGGTGGGCATGGCCTGCTGCGCGCCTTCGCCCATCACGGAGAGCGCTGCGGCGGAATTGGCCAGACATACGGCGTCGTGCTCGCCCAGGCCCATCACGAGCCCGGCGGCGAAGGCGGCGTTGAAGGTATCCCCGGCGGCGGTGGTATCCGCCACGGGCACGCGCCGCGCAAAGAAGAGGTTTTGCCCCTCCGGGGTGACCAGCAGCGCGCCCTCGGCCCCGCGCTTATGCAGCACCTTTTTCGCGCCCATTTCGATGAGCTTGCGGCAGGCGTGCAGGCTGTCCTCTGCAAGGGCCGTGGGCATGCCGGTGAGGATGTTCAGCTCGGTCTCGTTCGGGGTGACATAATCGACCGACTTGAGCAGGCGCTCCGGGATGGGCTGCGCCGGGGCCGGGTCGAGGATGACGGTGGCTCCGCCGAGCTTGGCCAGCTCCGCCGCGCAGATGGCGCTTTCGACGGGGGTCTCCATCTGCAGAAGCAGCACCTTGCAGTGCATGAACATCAAATGCGCCTCGAGCGCCTTGTCCGCGTTCATCTCGGCGTTCGCGCCGGGCACGACCACGATGCGGTTTTCCCCTTCTTCGTTGACTTCGATCAGCGCGACGCCCGTGGGCACGCCCTCGACCACGCGCACGTATTCCGTGTCGATCCCCAGTTCCTTGAGCGTGTTCAGATAGAGCCGGCCGTTGTCGTCGTCGCCCACGCACGCGACCATGCCCACCTTCTGCCCCAGCTTTGCCGCGGCGACGGCCTGATTGCCGCCCTTGCCGCCGGTGTAGATATGAAAATCCTTGCCGGTGATCGTCTCTCCCGGGGCGTGAAAGCGCTCGACGGCGCAGGTAAGGTCCACATTCAGGCTGCCCAGCACGCAGATGCCGTTCTTCTCGATCATTTGATATCCTCTTCCTTTTCCGCAATATAGGTGAAGCGCGCAACGGGACGGCCCTCCACGCGCACGGTTTCCGACCACATCGACAGCGGGCGCACCCATACGCCGCGCTCGCCGTACAGGGCCCGATAAACGACCATCTCCTCGAGCGTTTCGGAGTGCCGTGCGATATCGAGCAGCTGATAAAGATTGCCCTTGAAATGTCTGTAGACGCCCTTTTTCGGATGCATGAACCCGCCTCCCCGTTTTTTTATGCGTTCCGTTTCGCTATCATTATACCCCTCCTTGGGCGGAAAGGCAATTGCGCGTGCGCAGGAAAAGCGGTATCATAGACATGAGGACGAAGGGAGGCGGGAAAATGGCGGTGAAGACGATGCTCTCTATGGAGCAGATCCGCGCTCTGTGCGCGCCGTACGGAATCGGCGAGGTGCTCGAGGCCGTGCCGATCGAGCGGGGCAGTACGCAGACGAATTATTTGGTCACGGCGCAGAGCGGAAAGTATGTGCTGCGGCTGTATGAAAACCGCACAAAGGAGCAGGCGTATTTTGAGCTCGAAACGCTGGCGGTGCTCTCGGCAAAGGGATATCCCTGCCCCAAGCCGCGCGTCGCACAGGGCGCTGTGCTGGGCGGATGGGAGGGGAAGAGCTGCGCGCTGTTTCATTTTCTGCCGGGAGAACACGCCGGCGAATGGACGGACGGGCGGCGCCTGAGCGCGGCCCGCGCTGCGGCGTGGCTCGTGCTGCTGCTCAACGGCTTCCGTCCGGAAACGACGGAGCACCGTTGGAACTACGGGCCGGAGCTGTGTGAGAGGCTGGCGCGGGAATACGCGCGCAGATATGACAAGCCGGAGAAGCTCAAGTGGTATCTGGAGGAGCTTGCGCAGCTTGAACTGCCCGAGAGCCTGCCCATGAGCGTGTGCCATGCGGACT
>JAUMYC010000001.1:0-39522 GCA_030528845.1 Eubacteriales bacterium | reverse complement strand
CTGGGACTTGGGCAATATCCTCTTTGCGGGAGATCGGGTCGTCGGCCTGCTGGATTTTGACGACGCAAACTACACCTATGCCCTCTATGACCTCGCGGCGCAGACAGAGGCCTTCCGGCCGGATTTCCGCTGGGACACATGGCGCGGGTTCGCTCCGGAGAGCGAGATCGTGGAGCTATCCGCGGCGGCGAGGCTCGCGCGGGAATATCAGCGCGTGCGCCCGCTGCTCCCGGTCGAGCAGGAGCATTTTTACGACGTGCTGCGGCTCACGATCCTCGTGGATTGCCTGTGGTATTTCGACCGCGGCGAGGGCGATTTTTACGAAAAGCGCAAGCTGGACGCGCTGGCCCGCATGGGGCGAAAGGCCGTGCGCGAGGCCGTGTTCGGCCCGCCGAAGGAAGAAAAGGCGCGGCCCCTTCCGCGCCGGGACCGGCAGATATAGAGCAAAATCAAAAACGAGGAGGCCTTTCGATGCGGAAAGGCCTCCTCGTTTTTTGTTGTCTTTTTCGCTCAGTCGAGGCAGACCGGGTCGCCCGCCTCCTCGTTGCCCAGATACACGCGGTGCTGCTCGCCCCGATGCAGGCGCATGATCTGCCTGCGCAGGCGCGAGGGATAGAGCGGCGCGCGGTCGAGAGAGTCGATCTCCAGCCAGTCCATGCCGGTCTGATTCGTATCGGCTTTCAGGCGCGCGTTGGGGAGCTCGCCCTTGCAGGCGCACAGAAAGACGAGGTCCACCCGGTGGAACGGCTCGCCGCAGCGGCCTTCCACGACAAAGGCCAGCTCGACGGGCTCCACGAGCAGCCCGAGCTCTTCCGCGACCTCGCGGCAGACAGCCTCCGGCAAAAGCTCCTCCGCCTCCTGTCCGCCGCCGGGCAGGATATACCATTCCTCGTCGCCCTCCCGCAGGCGGACGGCGGCCATTTTTCCCTCCCGGATGATCAGCGCCTTGGCCGAGTTGCGGATCGGCCTGCTCATCGCGCGGCCTCCCCTTCGCCCTTTCGGCAGAGATAGAGCGCGATGGTGTCCTCGAGGGTCATTTTGTTCCCGCTTTCGGCCACCGCTGCGTACACGGCGTCGAAAAAGCGCGTGCGCCACGGCTCCTTGAGCGTGATATGCTCCACCTGCGTCGCCGCGAGATACTGCACGTATTCCTGCGCGGAAAAGACCGTGCGGCGCTTCCAGTCCATGTAATGGAAATCCTCAAAGCCATATTCGACCGCGCGCGTATAATCGAGCCGGCAGTTGTAGCGCGTTTCCGGGCGGAAAAACTCGTCGTAGGCCTGCTGGATGCGTCCGTAGAAGGCGGCGTTGGGCGTGCGCTCGTCGGTGCGGGTCATGAACATGGCCAGCACGCCGCCGGGACGCAGAAGCGCATTGCAGCGGGAAAAGGCCGTCTGCTCCGGGATCCACTGGATCGTGGCGGCGGAGAAGACGAGGTCAAAGCGCCCGTCGCCCGGGGCGAATTGTTCGAATTCGCCGCAATGCATGTGCAGGTTCGGATATGCGCCGTATTTTTTCTGCATGTGTTCAACGAACACGGGGCTGAGCTCGACGGCGTGATATTCGCAGCCCGTGCGCAGGAAGGGCTCGGTCGCCTGTCCGGTGCCGGGGCCGATCTCCAGCACGCGGCTGTGCGGGCCGATCTGCGCATAGCGGATCACCTCGGCAAAGAGCTCCGGACAATAGCGGGGGCGCCATTTGTCAAATTCCTCCGTGACGATGGAATAGGTCTGTCGAAAATCCATGCGGTAACGCCTCCTTTTTGATTAATTCTCAGGGTCAACCGGGCACAGCAGCGGGCTGAGCTCGCCGCAGTGGCACACGAGCAGGCGGTGCAGCGCGCGCGTGCAGCATACATAGAGCAGCCGCGCGTCCAGATCGCGCTCGGGATAGCGCTGCGCATCCGCATCGGCGAGGATCACCCCGTCAAATTCCAAGCCTTTGACCGCGCCCGCATGCGCGAGCACGACCCCGCCGGAGTATTCCTCCTGCTCCGGGTCGAGCAGATGCGCCTGCAAAGAAGCGGGCATCTTGCGCAGGAGCGCGCGCAGCTCGCGCTCGTCGCGTCCGATAACGGCGACGGTGGAACAGCCTTCCGCGCGCCATCGCTCGGCGGTCTGCGCTATGGCGCGCGCTTTTTCCGCAGCGGAGGCAAAGCGCAGGATGCGCGGCTCTTCTCCGTGGCGCAGCACGGGCCGGGCGAGCTGCTGGCCGGGCACGGGGCGGTTTTGCGCCACGCGGGAGGCAAAGGACATGATCTCGATGGTGCTGCGATAGGAGGTGAGCAGGTGGTGCATGACGGCCTTGCCGCCGAAAATGCCCTCGCGCAGCGCGGCCCAGTCCTGCAGGCCGCGCCAGCCGTGCACGCCCTGCATCATATCGCCCACGATCGTCATCGTGGCGGAGGGAGCGATGCGGCGCAGCACGGCAAATTCCAGCGGAGAAAAATCCTGCGCCTCGTCCACGACGATATGGCGGATCGACACGCGGGGCAGCTCGACCAGACGCATGGCGATGATCGCCAGCGGCGCGACGTCCTCCGCCTCGGGCGCGAGGCCCTGTTCAAAGCGAGTGCAGGTGTGGCGCGCGGCGAGGGCGACATCCGCCTCCGGGCTGCGGAGCATGTCCTCCCAGAAGCGGCGATAGAGCGCGGCAGGCGAGAGCTCCGGGAAGGAGGAGAGGGCGGCCTTGACATAGGGGCGCACCTGCTCGAGCGTCTGCTTGAGACGCGCGTCCCGGCTGGCAAAGAGAGCGTCGAGCTTTGCGCGCAGCTCCTTTGGGTCTTTGACAGTGACGCGCAGGGCCTGCGCGCGCTTGTCGCACTCCTGCACCAGCCAGTCGTTGATGCGCTTGGCCGCCGCCTTTGCGGCGGCGCGCAGCTGCTTTTCAAATTCGCGCATGCGCCGCTGCATGGGGAAGGGCTTTTCGTCCACGAGCAGGAACTGCTCGAGCTGGGCGCGGGTATAGAGCTGCACCGGCCCGAAGGAGAGCCCCTGTTCCGGGCAAAAGCTCTGTTCAAAAGCGTCCAGCCAGCCGTCGAGCAGCTCGGCCATGCGCGCGGAGCCCTTTGCCTGCGCGATGCGAGTGAGCTCGCTCAGCTGCGCGGGATCCATCGCCAGCACGGCCTCCGTGCGGTCTGCGCGGTCGATCTTGGGCAGAGCGGAACCGAGATGCTGCGCCATCCAGAGCGGGAAGGTCGACTGGCGCACCTGCTCCACGCCGAGGTCCGGCAGCACTCCCGCGATGAAGTTCAAAAAGAGCGGGCTCGGCGCGAGGATGAGCATCTGCTCCGGGCGCAGGCTCTCGCGGAAGGCGTAGAGCAGATAGGCGATGCGGTGCAGCGCGATGGTCGTCTTGCCGGAGCCGGCCACGCCCTGCACGATGAGCGTGCGGTTGAGCGGATGGCGGATGACGAAGTTCTGCTCGGCCTGAATGGTGGTGACGATCTCGCGCAGGCGTTCGCCCGTCATCGCGCCGAGCACGCTCTGCAGATAGGCGTCCTGACTGACGAGGTCGGTGTCGAAAATGGTGCGCAGCTGCCCCTCCTCGATGCCGATCTGCCTCTTGAGCGTCAGCTCGCCGGAGATCTCTCCGTCCGGCGCGACATAGTGCATCGGGCCGATCTGCCCGGAATAATAGAGGTTGGCGACCGGCGCGCGCCAGTCGATCACCTGCGCCCGCTCGTCGTCGGGGCGGTATACGCCGTGCTTGCCGATGTAGTAGACCTGCTTCTGTCCGCCGGTCTCGATGAAATCGATGCGCGTGAAGTAGGGCTTTTTGGCGGCGAGCTCCATGCTGCGCAGGGCGTTGAGCGCGCTGGTGTAGAGCATCTCGCGGATGGGCAGCGCGTCCGGGTCGTACATGCGCGCGTGGGACAGCGCGCCCTCGGCGTTGGCTTTTTCCTGCAGCGCGGCCTTGCGCTCCTCCTCTATGACGACGAGCGTCTCTTCGAGATGGGCCTGCTCCTCCTGCGCGGCGGGGTGACGGATCGGCACGGGGTATCCCTCCTTTCGTTCGGGCAAAGGTGTTTCTACAGATAATATATCCCGCATATGATGACAGCGGGAGTGACAGAATACTACCAAAACGAAAATTTTACAATAGATAGCTGTGTTAAATTTTTGGAAAGGGATGTGTAGGCGCGGAAAAGGGCATCCTATGCGCGCAGGAGAGAGAAAAAGGGGGCGGCGCGGGGTGGTCTGGCTGAGCGCAGTGCTGTTTTTTGCGCTGTTTTTATACCATGCGCCGATGGCGCTGATCGTGCGCGCCGCCTACGACAGTCCCGCGGGCGCGTGGGTCAGCGTGGGCGTGTCGCTGCACCCGCTGTATCTGGAGCGCACGGCGTTCATCAGCGCCTTTCCCAAGAGAAAGGGCGGGCGGCGCATGGGTCCGGCGGCGGCGCTGCGCGCGATCCACGGGCTCTGGGACAAGCGAAACGCGCAGCTGGACGTGCGCGTGGAGATCGACGCGGCGGACGCGGCGGCGACGGCGCTGCTGTGCGGCGGGTGCTATGCGCTCTCTTCCGCCCTGAAAGAGCGCGTGCGCGTGCGCGTCTTTGCGCAATACGGCCGCTGCGAGCCGCATTTTGCCGTGCGGGGCATGCTCTGGGCCAAAACAGGGCATATTGCACTTGCGGCGTTCGCAGCTTTTCGCCAGAAAAGGAGGAAGGAAAATGGACAGGAAACCCATTGAGGGCGTGATGCTCACGGCGATGGAGAGTATAAGGGAGATGATAGACGTTTCCACGGTCATCGGCGAGCCGGTGATGGTCAAGGAGGGGAGCACGGTGATCCCCGTTTCGCGGGTGTCGTTCGGCTTTGCCGCCGGCGGGGCGGATTGCCCCGCACAGAAGCAGACCGAGGAGATAAGCCCCTTTGCGGGCGGCGCGGGCGCGGGCGTGTCCGTGCAGCCGGTGGGCTTTCTCGTGCTGGAGCAGGACCGCGTGCGCCTGCTGCCCGCGCAGTATGCAGCGCCGATCGACCGGCTGATCGAGCTCGCGCCGCAGCTGCTGGAGGATTGCAGGCGGTATCTGCGCGAGAAAAACGCAACGAGCGCGGACGATGCGAGCGCCATGGCGGAAACGGCAGGCGATGAGGCGTGATCCGAAGGGGGATTTGGCTGTTTTTTCTGTTTTTGCTGCTGCCGCTGCGGGCGGTGGCCGGCGAAATGCCCGCAGCGGACGCGCCGACGCGGCTGGACGGCCTCGGCGCGAAGGGCTATTGCCTGATCGAGCGCGAAAGCGGCCGGGTGCTCTTTGCGGGAAACGAGAACGAGCGATTGCCGATGGCCTCGACGACGAAGATCATGACGGCGCTACTGGCGCTGGAGAATTGCTCTTTGGAGGAGACGGTGACGGCGGGAAAGAACGCCTACGGCGTGACCGGAACAAGCATGTATCTGCAATTGGGCGAGAGCCTGCCGATGGAGCAGATGCTGCAGGGGCTGATGCTGCGCTCCGGCAACGATGCCGCAGTGGCCATCGCGGAGCATGTCGGCGGCACGGTCGAAGGGTTTGCCGGGCTGATGAACGAGCGCGCGGCGCAGCTGGGGCTGGACGCGCATTTTGTGACCCCGAACGGTCTGGACGCGCCCGGGCACGGCGCGAGCGCGCTGGCGATGGCGCGTCTGGCTGCGTATGCGCTTGGAAACGACGATTTCCGCAGGATCGTGGGCATGCAGAGCGCGACGGTGCCCTGGGAGGGAAACGAATACGATCGCGTGCTCACGAACAAGAACAAACTGCTGGCGGAATATGAAGGCGCGACGGGCGTGAAAACGGGCTATACCTCCAAGGCGGGCAGGTGCCTTGTGTTTTCCGCGCAGCGCGACGGCATGGAGCTGGTCGGCGCGGTGCTCAATTGCTATACATGGTTCGATTCCGCGCAGAAATTGCTGGACGAAGGCTTTGCGCATTATGAGATGCACACGGCGCTGGAAGCGGGCGAGGAAGTGCGCGAGCTGCCGGTGACGGGCGGCGCGCGCGGGAGCGTGCAGATCGCTGCGGAGGAGAGCCTGCGCGGCCCGATTCTGCAGCATGAGAGCGTCGAGGTCCTATATGACCTGCCGGAGAGCCTGCGCGCGCCCGTGCGGGAAGGGCAGCAGGTCGGCAGGGCGCGGCTGATGCTCAAGGGGAGCGGCGAGCCGCTGGGGGAATGCGCTCTCGTCGCCGCGCAGGCGGTCGAGGAAAACACCTTCTCCACGGCGCTCGGGCGCGTTTTGCGGCTGTGGAACATATTCGCGCGGTGATAAAGGATACAAAAGCTTAATGCGCCGGTGCGTTGACATGCCCCCTCCCGCAGGAGTATAATAGAGCGAAGCCGCACGGAAACGGCATTTGGAAGCGCATGGCATGCCATGCCGCCGTTGTCCGGCGAGTATATGCAGGAGGTGCAGCTATGTACGCTGTAATCGCAACTGGTGGCAAGCAGTATCGCGTCGAGCAGGGCGACGTCATTTTCGTCGAGAAGCTCGAAGGCGAAGTCGGCGCAGAGATCAAACTTGATGTTCTGCTGATCAAGAAGGACGATGAGACCGTCGCCGTGGGCGCCCCGGTCGTCAATGGCGCTTGCGTCACCGCGAAGATCGCCGGCCAGGTCAAGGGCAAGAAGATCGTGGTGTATAAGTACAAGGCCAAGAAGAACGAGCGCAAGAAGCAGGGCCATCGTCAGCCCTACACCAAGCTGGAAATCACCGCCATCAACGGCTGATTGATATGACAGCGGTCACCTTCTTTCGAGACGGAGCTTCCCTGCTGGGCTTTCGGGCCGACGGCCACAGCGGCTATGCAGAGGAAGGCGGCGATATCGTCTGCGCGGCGATCTCCGCGCTCACGCAAACGGCCGAGATCGGCCTGCGCAAGGTCGCCAAGGCCGGCGTGAGGACGATCCTCGACGAGGAAGCGGCGCTTTTGGAAGTGCGGCTTTTGGAGAGAGAAGGGCCTGCATGGCCCGCGGCGCAGGTCATCCTGCGCACTCTGGAAGAAGGAATTCTTGATATCGAACAACAGTATCCGGCCTTTGTCCGGATTACTTACAGGGAACGGAGGCAGACAACATGATGAATCTTCAGCTTTTTGCGCATAAAAAAGGTATGGGCTCCTCGCGCAACGGCCGCGACAGCCATTCTCAGCGCCTGGGCGTTAAGCGCGCCGATGGTCAGTATGTGACCGGCGGCAGCATCCTCGTCCGTCAGCGCGGCACCGTGTTCCATCCCGGCACCAACGTGGGCATCGGCGATGACGATACCCTCTACGCGAAGATCGCCGGCGTGGTCAAGTTCGAACGCGTGGGCAAGACCAAGAAGCAGGTCAGCATCTACCCGCAGGTTCAGGAAGGCGCCGAATAAACCCGGCACCCGCAAAGGAACTGCAGGCGCAAGACCGCACACCAGCAAACAAAGCATAGCCGGCAGGTACCCGCAGGGGCGCCTGCCGGTTTTCTGTATAAAGAAAATGAGCATACACAAAAGAGAACTTGACGCGCGCCTGACGCTCATGGACAGCGCGCAGGCGTTTCATTGGAACGAACACAACGGCTGCTACAGCGCCATCTGCGCGGGCAGGCCGATCGCGCTGATCGAGCAGGGCGATGTCTGGCGCGTCGAGGGCGACGAGGAAGCCGCGCGCCGCTATTTTGATCTGGACAGCTGCTATGAGGAGATCTGCGCGGGGCTGGAGTGGCTCCCGCAGGCTGCTCAGGCCGTGCGGCGGCTGCCCGGGCTGCGGCTTTTGCAGCAGGACGTCTGGGAAGCGACGCTCGCGTTCATTTGTTCGGCAAACAATAATACCGCGCGCATCCGCACGCTCGTTTTGCAGCTTTGCCGGGATTACGGCGAGCATTATTTTCAGGATGGCCTGGAATTCTGCGGCTTTCCCGTGCCGGAGCGCCTTGCACAGGTGCCGGAGAGCGAGCTGCGGGAGAAGAAATTCGGCTATCGCGCGGCGTATCTGATCAAGACTGCGCGCATGGTCGCGCAGGGGCATCCGATCGCGGACGCGGCGCGCCTGCCCTACGACGAGGCGAAGCGGCTGCTCATGGCGCTGCCCGGCGTGGGCGGCAAGGTGGCCGACTGCGTGCTGCTGTTCGGCTGCGGCCACAAAGAGGCCTTCCCGGTGGACGTGTGGGTGGAGAGGCTGCTGCGCTGCTGGTGCGGCATCGAGGAGAAAAACCGCGAAAAGGCCGCCCTGCGCGCAAGGGAAAAATTCGGGCCGAATGCGGGCGTGATCCAGCAGTATCTGTTCCATTGCGCGCGCTGCGGGCTCATTTCCTTGGAAGAAACGGAAAAAACGGAAAGGGAATGAAAAATTATGCTTGGCGTTTTCGCAAATCCGATCTGCGTGATCATCGGCGCGATCGTCGGCGTGCTGCTCAAGGGCGGCATCCCGGAGCGCGTGCGCATGATCCTCATGCAGGGGATCGGGCTGTGCGTGCTGCTCATCGGCATCTCCGGCGCGGTCGAAACGGCAAATGTGATGGTGGTGATCCTGTCCATGGTGGCCGGCTCCGTCACGGGCGAGCTGCTGCGCATCGACGATCGGCTGAACGCCTTCGGCGATTGGGCGCAGAAGAAGATCGCGCGCCCGGGCGATTCGAGCTTCGGGCAGGGCTTTGTCAGCGCGACGCTGCTCTTCTGCGTGGGCTCGATGGCGGTGGTCGGCGCGCTGGAGGCGGGCCTGAACAACGACCCGACGATCCTCCTGGCGAAAACCGCGCTGGATACCGTGACGAGCGTCGTGTTCGCGTCCATGCTGGGCATCGGCGTGGCCTTTTCGGCGATCCCGCTGCTCGTCTATCAGGGCGGCATGGCGCTGCTGGCCGGCGTGCTCGGCCCGCTGATGAGCGAGGCGCTGATCGCGGAGATGAGCGCCGTGGGCAGCCTGCTCATCCTCGCGCTCGGCCTGAATATGCTGGGCCTGACCAACGAAAGGCCGATCCGGGTGGGCAATCTGCTCCCGTCCATCTTCATGCCCATCGCAATGCTGCCGCTGGTGGAATGGCTCTTCTGACGTGAATATAACGCCCTCAAAGCGATCGCTTTGAGGGAGAGCGAGAGAGGCCCCTTTCTTTGAAAAAAGAAAGGGGCCTCTCGAATGTTATGCCTCGCCGCCTTACGGGCGCGGGAGGGGATTGTCGACGAACCGGCCGCCCTGACACCACTGGAGATACTCCAGCGCGTGCTTCTGGCCGGTCATTTCCCATTCGCGGGAATAGAAGGGATCGTGATAGCCTTCGATGGTGATGTCGGCGTCGTAATTGTTGCGCAGCAGGATGGCGAAGATCTGGCGCCAGTCGGTATCGCCGAAGCCGGGGAAGCGCATGTCGGCGAAATCCTCGCCGGAGATGACGCCCTCGGAGGCGATGAGGTCGTGCTTGATGATGGCGTCCTTGCCGTGCATGTGGTAGACCTTCTTGATGTAGCGGCGCAGGTTGGCCACGGGCTCGACGAGCTGGGCCATCTGATGGGCCGGCTCCCATTCGAGGCCGAGCGCATCGGACGGCACGGCGTCGAACATCATGTCCCACGCGCGGGCGTTGAAGCCGATGTTGCAGGTGGTCTTTTTCCACGTGCCGCCCATGGGGCAGTTTTCGATGCACAGCTTCACGCCGTTGTCCTCGGCGCGCTTGGCCAAGTCGGAGAAGACCTCTTTGAACTTGGGCATGGCGGCGTCCACGCTGTCGCCTTCCAGAGCGCCGGCGAACGTGCCGACCAGCTTGACGCCCATCTTCGGCGCGATGTCGATGCACTTTTCCAGCAGCGCCTTGTGCTCTTCATACTGCAGGGCGTTGCAGTAGTAGCCCAGGATGCTGATCGGCGCGCCGATCTCCTCGCGGCTCATCTTCGCGATGTCCGGCATAGCGTTGATCTCTTCGTCGGAGATCCGCATATGATGGTTGATGGCGAAGCTTTCATAGCCCAGCTTGCGCAGCTTGGGCGCCCACGCGGAAAAGACGCTGCCCGGCACGCAGGTGCCGATCGGAATATGACGCATAAAAAAGATCATCCTTCCTGTATCGTTTTGCGATCTGTTTATCGCGGCATGCGCCGCTGTATACAGTATATATCGAATGCCGGAAAAAGGCAAATGCAGGCGCGGAAAAAGAGAGACTTGCAAAGAGGAGGAAAAGAGGGTATAATAAAAGTCAGAAATGGTCAGGAATAATCCGGCGATGCCGGGATACAGGGAGGGTGAACAAAATGGCGCAGCTGAGCGATTCCATAGAAAAGTTCATCAAGGCGATGATGCAGGAGGAGATGCAGATCGACCTGCGCCGCAACGAGCTGGCGCAGCATTTCGGCTGCGCGCCCTCGCAGATCAACTATGTGCTGGCCACGCGCTTTTCGGTGGATCACGGCTATCTGATCGAATCGCAGCGGGGCGGCGGAGGATATGTTCGCATTGTGCGCATCAAGCAGCGCAGCGATGGGAATCTTTTAAATGTGCTGCTGGAGCGCATCGGGAATTCGGTGAGCGAGGAGGAGGCCGCCGGAGTGATCCGCCAGCTGCTGACCTCGCGGCTGATCACGGAGAGAGAAGCGAAGCTGATGAAGGCGGCGGCGGGCAAGAACGCGCTCGCGCTGCCCGTGAGCGCGAAGGACGTGCTGCGCGCGTCTGTGCTGCGCGAGATGCTGGTGCAGGTTTTTCGGAATTATGAGGAGGCGAAACGCGATGGCGCTGTGTGAGGAATGCGGCCTGAGGCCGGCAAGCATCCGGCTGGGGATGATCATCAACGGACAAAAACAGGAAAAGCGGCTCTGCCCGGCCTGCATGGTCAAGCTGCAAAAGACGCTGCCCGGGCTGAATCTGGGCAACCTCGCGGGCGTGCTCAGCGGCATGATGGCGGGCAAAAAGCCCGCGCGCAAGGGCCATGAGCAGCCGCCGGAGGATGAAAACTATATGGGCCTGAGCTGCCTGAGCTGCGGCACCTCCTATGAAGAATTTCAAAAGAGCGGGATGGTGGGCTGCTCGAACTGCTACAAGGCCTTTCACGAGCCCATCGAGGCGCTGCTCACGCGCGTGAGCGGGCATCAGCAGCATGTCGGGCGCGTGCCCGGCGGCAAGGGCTCCGCGCTTTCCAATAAGCTGGAAGCGGACAGGCTCAGGCAGAGGCTGGTGCGCGCCATCGCGGATGAAGAATATGAAGAGGCGGCGCTGCTGCGCGACCGCATCCGCGCGCTGACGGCGCAGATCGAACAGAAGGAAGAGGCGGGCGTAAAGGGGGCAGACGCGCATGAATGAGCTCTATTTCGCCGCGCCGGAGCAGGACGTGGCCGTGTCGAGCCGCGTCCGGCTCGCGCGCAACTATCAGGACGCGCCCTATATGCCCAAGATGACCGAGGAATGGGCGGAGGAGACGATCCGCCGGGCGAGCGAGGCGATGATGAACGCGCCGGACGCCACGGCCTACGAGGGCGTGCGCATGAAGGATCTTTCCGAAAACGAGCAGCAGGAGCTGGTGGAGCACAGGCTCATCAGCTACGACCTGCTCAAATATACCGATTATGCCGCTGCGCTGCTCTCGAGCGGACGCACGGTGAGCGTGATGATCAACGAAGAGGATCATGTGCGCGTGCAGGGGCTGCTGCCCGGGCTGCAGCTCGAGCGCGCGGCCGAGCTGGCTTTCCGCGCCGACGACTCCCTCTCGCAGCATGCGGCCTTTGCCTTTGACCGCCAGTGGGGCTATCTCACGGCCTGCCCGGCCAACGCGGGCACGGGCATGCGCGCAAGCGTGATATTGCATCTGCCCGCGCTGCAGGCGGCGGGCCAACTGGGCGCGCTGGGGCAGAACATGGCCAAGATCGGCATCACTATCCGCGGGGTGTATGGAGAAGGGAGCGACGCGCTGGGCGGGCTGTATCTCTTGTCCAACCAGGCCACGCTGGGCCGCAGCGAGGAGGACATCCTGCGCTCGCTGGAGGCTGCCGCCGCGCAGATCTGCACCCACGAGCGCGAGCTGCGCGAGGGCGTGCTCAAGCAGGATCGGCTGATGGTTGAGGACAAGCTCATGCGCAGCGTGGGCGTCCTGCGCGAGGCGCGCATCCTGCGGCTGGATGAATTTATGAAGCATATGTCCGATCTCAGGCTGGCCTGCGCCGTGGGCGTGCTGGACGCGCCGCTGCATCGGATCGACGAGCTGATCATGGATCTGCAGCCCGGCTCCCTCTGCGCGCGCGCAAAGGAAAGCCTGAGCCAGAGGCAGATCGACGAAATGCGGGCGGCGCACATGCGCGAGGCAATGCGCAGAGCGCCCATCGCGCAAGGAAATTAAACCGGAGGAACAAAGAATTATGGCATTTTTTTCCCGCTTTACGGAACGCGCGCAGAGGGCGCTCGTCGCCGCGCAGAAGGAAGCCGCCGCCATGGGCCGCAATTATGTGGGCACGGAGCATCTGCTCCTCGGCGTGATGACAGACCCGGGCGCGGCGAGGCCGATCCTCGGCGAGATCAACTTTGAAAGCGCCAAAAAGACGGTATTGGAGCTGCTGGGCGTGGGCGACGTGCCCGCAGGCAGCAAGGCGATGAGCTATACGCCGCGCACCAAAAAGGTGCTCGAGCTCTCCGCGAAGGAAGCGCGGGATCTCAAGCAGAATTATATCGGAACGGAGCATTTGCTGCTGGCGCTCATGCGCGAGCGCGAGGGCGTGGCGGCGCATGTGCTGGTCAAGCTCGGGCTGGATCTGAACAAGGCCCGGGAGGAGCTGCTGCGCGCGCTGGGCGCGGGCAGCGAGGAGACGATCCAGCCGGACGGGCGCATCGAGCCCAAGGACACGCCGATGCTCGATCAGTACGCGCGGGATCTGAACAAGGCCTCGCAGGCGGGCGAGCTCGACCCGGTCATCGGCCGCGCGCAGGAGATCGAGCGCATCGTGCAGATCCTCTCGCGCAGGACGAAGAACAACCCCGTGCTCATCGGCGAGCCCGGCGTGGGCAAGAGCGCCATCGCAGAGGGGCTCGCGCAGCTGATCGTGGACGGCTCCATCCCGGAGATCCTGCGCGGCAGGCGCGTTGTAGCGCTGGATCTGCCCGGCATGCTGGCGGGCACGAAATACCGCGGCGAATTCGAGGAGCGGCTCAAGAACACCATGGCGGAGATCCGCGCGTGCGGAAACATTATCCTGTTTATCGACGAGCTGCACACCATCGTGGGCGCGGGCGCTGCCGAGGGCGCGATCGACGCGGCGAGTATTTTGAAGCCCATTCTGGCGCGCGGGGAGATGCAGTGCATCGGCGCGACCACGCTTTCCGAATACCACAAGCATATCGAAAAGGACGCGGCGCTGGCGAGGCGCTTCCAGCCGGTGATGGTGGGCGAGCCGAGCAAGGAGGAGGCCGTCTCCATCTTGCTGGGGCTGCGCGACCGCTATGAGGCGCATCACAAGGTGCGCATCACCGACGAGGCCATCCACGCCGCCGTCACGCTGTCCGACCGCTATATTTCCGATCGATTCCTGCCGGATAAGGCCATTGATCTGGTCGACGAGGCGGCTTCCCGCGTGCGCATCAAGGCGTTTACCGCGCCGCCGGACATGAAAGAGCAGCAGGCGCGTCTGGAAGACCTCAACAAGGAGACGGAAGAAGCCGTCGCGCACGAGGACTTTGAAAAGGCCGCGCGCCTGCGCGACGCCAAAAAGCGCCTGCAGAACGATATGCTGCAGACGCGCACGGACTGGGAAAAGCGGCGCGACGAAAAGGTGGAGCTGGTGACGGAGGAGGACATCGCAAAGATCGTTTCCTCCTGGACGGGCGTGCCCGTGACGCGCATGACCGAGGGCGAGGCAGAGCGGCTTTTGCATCTGGAGGACATCCTGCACAGGCGCGTGATCGGGCAGGACGAGGCCGTGCGCGCGGTGGCGCGCGCCGTGCGCCGTGCAAGGGCGGGCCTGAAGGATCCGCAGCGCCCCATCGGCTCGTTCATCTTCCTCGGCCCCACGGGCGTGGGCAAAACGGAGCTGTGCAAGGCGCTGGGCGAGGCGCTCTTCGGCGACGAAGACAGCCTCATCCGCATCGACATGTCCGAATATATGGAAAAATACTCCGTCTCGCGCATGTTCGGCGCGCCTCCGGGCTATGTGGGCTACGAGGAGGGCGGCCAGCTGACCGAAAAGGTGCGCCGCAAGCCCTATGCGGTGATCCTCTTTGACGAGGTGGAAAAGGCGCATCCGGACGTGTTCAACACGCTCTTGCAGATCCTTGAGGACGGCCGCATGACCGACGGTCAGGGCCGCGTGGTGGATTTTAAGAACACCGTGATCGTGATGACCAGCAACGCCGGCGCGAATCTCATCCGCAGACAGAAGTCTCTGGGCTTCGGCGCAGCGAAGGAGGAGCCGGAAAAGAGCTACGAGGCGATGAAGGAGTCGATCATGGAGGAGGTGCGCCGCGCCTTCCGGCCGGAATTCCTCAACCGCATCGACGAGATCATCGTGTTCCATGCGCTCGAGCAGGAGCATATCGAACGCATCGCTGCGCTGATGCTGGGCGCGGTCGCCGCCCGACTGGCCGAGCGCGGCATCACTTTGCATTTTGACGAGGCCGCCGTGCGCTTCCTTGCAAAGGAAGGCTATGATCTGAAGTTCGGCGCGCGCCCGCTGCGCAGGGCTATCCAGCGCATGGTGGAGGATTCGCTCTCGGAGGAGATCCTCATGGGCAATATCCACCTTGGCGAGAGCGTGCATATGGGCGTGGACGAGGGCGGCGGCGTGCTGACCTTCCTGCCTGCGCCGGATATTCTCGCACTGCCGGAGCTGGAATAAAAAACAAAGGCAATACAAAAGGAGCGGAGAGCACTATGCAACTGAACGGAAAGAAGGTCGCCTTTCTGGGCGACAGCATCACCGAGGGCGTGGGCGTGGAGGATCAGAGCCTGCGCTATGACAGCCGACTTGTGCGGGAATACGGCATCGTGGCTGCGAACTTTGGCATCAGCGGCACGCGCCTTGCGCATCAGCGCACGGCCAGCGAGAAGCCGCGCTTTGATCTGTGCTTCTGCGGACGCGCATACGACCTGCCCAAGGACAGCGAGATCATCGTCGTTTTCGGCGGCACGAACGACTATGGCCACGGCGACGCGCCCTTCGGCACGCCGAGCGACGCCACGCCGGAGAGCTATTGCGGCGCGGTGCGCTTTCTGATGCGGCTGCTGCGCGAGGAATATCCGCAGGCCGCGGTCATCTTCATGACGCCTGCGCGCAGGCTGGGCGATGAAACGCCGCTGCCCATCCCGGGCCGCTGCGAGGACAAGCGCGCGCTGGTCGAATATGTCGACCAGATCCTGCTGGCAGGCAAGGAATGCGGCGTGCATGTGCTGGATCTGTACCGCACGCTGGGTGTCGACCCCAACCTCGAGGCCGACCGCGAGGCCTACGCCCCCGACGGGCTGCATTTCAACGACGCGGGGCAGGAGTTCATCGCGCGCAGGCTCGCCGAGTTTATCGCGCAGCTCTGAGGAGCGGAAAGAGAAGCATAACAAAACCCCCGGAAGCAGCGCTTCCGGGGGTTTTCCGTGCCTGTGTCAGATCTCTATCGTCGGGCGCACGCTCGTCGTGTTCTGGCGCACCTCGCGCCGGCGCATGTGTACGTTGAGGATGATGCCGATGCCGACGTAGTTGGTCAGCATGTTCGAGCCGCCGTAGCTCACGAACGGCAGCGGGATGCCCGTGACGGGCATCAGGCCGATGACCATGCAGATGTTCTCGAAGATATGGAAGAGCATCATGGCCATGATGCCGATGGTGAGATAGGAGCCGAAGGAATCGCCCGCCTGCGAGGACAGGGCGACCATGCGCAGCATGAGGAAGAAATAGGCCGCGATGAGCGCGCCCGCGCCGACAAAGCCGAAGGTCTCCGCGACGATGGCGAAGATGAAGTCGGTATGATCGTCGGGGACGTAGTTCAAGAGGGCGAAGCTGCCCTCCTGAAAGAGGCCCTTGCCCCAGAGCCCCGCCGAGCCGATTGCGATCTTCGCATTGGTGACCTGGCGCGCGGCGTCCGGGTCGGCCGAGGGGTCGAGGAAGGAGAGGATGCGCATCATGCGGAAGTTGTCGGAGATATCCGCGTTGGTCAGATAGTACCAAAGCGGGATCAAAACCAGCAGCGCCGTGGCGAGGATGCCGCCGATGAGCTTGTAGCTCGTGCCGGAGACGAAGAGCAGCACGGCGAAGATGGCGATGTACACGACGGCCGTGCCGAAGTCCGGCTGCGCGAGGATCAGCAGCAGCGGCAGGCTCAGATAGGCCACGGCGGGCAGCAGCTCGCCAAAGGTCTGGATGGGCTTTTTACGGTTGGAGAACCACTTGGCCATGGAGATGATGATGGCGAGCTTGGCGATCTCGGAGGGCTGGAAGGTACGGCTGGCGCCGACGCGGAACCAGCCGGACATGCCGCCGCGGCCGGCTTCCATGGCCAGCACGAGCACCAGCAGGCCGATGTTCGCCCAGTAGATGAAGTTGGAGAGGTCGGAGAGGATCTGGTAGGAGAAGTATATCGTGGCGCACATGGCGACCAGACCGACGAGGATCCAGAGCAGCTGCAGCCGCGCATAGTTCGTGGGCTGTATGGAGAGCAGCTCCAGAAAGGACGTGGCCTTCTCCTCGGTGGGCAGGCCCGTGGCCGCGAAGATGCACACCACCCCGAACAGGGAGATCGCCAGCACGAGCGAGAGCAGGATCCAGTCCACCCGGCGCACCAGCAGAGGGTCAAACCGATTGTGCCGGATGAAGCTCTGCAGGCGGGAGATCTGTTTTTTGAAGCTGTGGCCGCGCTTGGCGCGCGGCGTGGTCTCTGTCATGGAGAGGCTCCTTTCGATGCGGCGGGCGTCAGTCCGCGAGGGTGTTCTCGTCGCAGAAGGTGAGATCCTCCTTCTGGCGGAGCGAATCGAGGTAATACTTGATGACGGCCTTGGGGGCGTCGGCGGCATGCGAGCCGGAATAGCCGTTCTGGATATAGGTGATGACGACGATCTGCGGGTCGTCCGCAGGGGCGTAGGTCACCAGCCACGCGTTGTTTTCCACGTCCAGCTCGGTTCGTTCGGCGGTGCCGGTCTTCGCGCCGACGGAGTATTCAAACCCGGCGAACTGCAGCGATGCGGTACCGTCTTCGTTTTCGTCGGCAACTTCTTCCATGCCCTGACGGATGGCCTCGAGATAGTCGTCCGCGCCGGTGATCTGGTTGGCGACGACGGGCTCCTTGTCCAGCACGATCGAGCCGGTGGAGGAGACGATCTTGTCGACCAGCTGCACGTCGTAGACGGTGCCGCCGTTGGCGATGGCCGCGACATAGCGCGCGACGGCCACCGGGGTCACCTGCGTGATGGACTGGCCGATGGCGGCCATGATGGTCTCGTTTTCCGTCCAGCGCAGATCCTGTATGTAGTAGTAGAATTCGTTGGCCAGGAAGTTATGGGAGATATATTCGCTGGGCAGGCCCATCTGATCCATGAGCACGTTGCGGATATGCTTCGGCCAGTCAGATTTGGGGATGGAGAGATCTCCCGCGATATCCATGATGGATTTCGCGGCCTTGGCCAGGCGCTCTTCGTCATATTCGATGCCGCGGTCGGAGCCGATCTCGCGCAGCTTGCGGATGATCGTGTAATAGGCGAAGGTGGGCTTGGAGGTGTACTGGTTTTCGATGGAACGGTCAAGGTCGTAGAGCTTGTCCTGATTGCCGACAAAGGAGGTCGTCTCGGAGTTGAGCTCGATGCCCGTGCGGGTCGTCAGGCCCAGCTGCGCGACCCATTTGTTGATGCCGGAGATGCCCAGCTCCGCGCCGATGGTGTAGAAGAAATAGTTGCAGGAATTCTTGATGCCCTCCACGACGGTCTGGTTGGCGTGCTTATGGCGGCTCTGCTCGCTGATCCAGCATTTGGGGTGGTTGACCGTGGTGGTGCCCAGGAATTCGCCGGCGTCGGTGATGGTGCGATCCAGCGTGAGGTTGCCCTCCATGAGCGAACCGAGCGCCGTGACCATCTTGAAGATGGAGCCGGGCGTGTCTCGCGCGGAAACGGCGCGGTTGTAGAGCGGGTTGTTGTCCGCCGTCACGATGTCGTTCCAGTCGCCGGGGGAGATGACGCCGGAGAAGAGGGAGAGGTCAAAGGTCGGATAGCTCGACATGGCCAGCACTTCGCCGTTGTTCGGGTCGAGCGCGACCATGGCGCCCGTTTCCGCCAGCTGCACTTCGCGCCCGCTCTCGGCATATTCGGCCAGCGTCTCGGCGTTCTTGCGCTGCCAGCGGTCGGACATGACTTCGATCTCTTCCTCGTGCAGGGCTTTGATCTGCTTCTCCAGCGCGTCGTCCATCACGCGCTGCAGGTCCAGATCGATCGTGAGGATCACGTCGTTTCCGTCGATGGGCTCGGTGTAGCTCAGCTCGCGCACGGCCTTGCCGCGGTTGTTGACTTCAAACACCTGCTCGCCCTGGCGATAGGAGATGGAAGCGGTGAGCTGATCCTCCATGGAGGCCTCGATGCCGGACATGCCCACGAGGGAATCGCGCGAGTAGCCCTTTTCGAGGTAATCCTCGAGCGAATCGGAGCCGGAGATGCGGGAGATATAGCCGATGATATGGCAGGCGGCCTCGCCCTGCGGGTAGACGCGCTCGTAGCTTTCGGAGATGGAGACGCCGTCAAGCTCCATGGAGCGCACCTCGATCTCCGAGACGGTCTCCTGACTGACGTCGTAGGCAATGGTGACGGGCGTGGAGAGGTAGGCGCTCATGCGCGATTCCTGCCAGATTGCGAGGATCTTGATCTTCATCTCCTCGTCGAGCTCCTCCGGCACGCCGTAGTTCTCGCACAGAGTGTCAAAGAGCGTGTCGACGGTGTCGGATTTGCTGGTGAGATAGAAGTTTTCGCGCCACTGCCGCTCGCGCTCGCTGCGCACATATTCGGTCGTTCCGCCGGTGTCAAACTGCCACTGGCCGTTCTCGTCGCGCGAGAGCCAGAAATCGTTGACGGTGGTGTTGCCGTTGGATTCGATGAGCCGGATCAGCTCGTAGATGACCTGCGTGTAGGCTTCGCGGTCGGCCTGCGTGTTGCGGTCCGGGTCGCGGTAGAACTGCACGTTGTAGCTCTCGCGGTCGTAGGCCAGCACGGTCATGTTCCTGTCGTAGATCGTGCCGCGCTTGCCGAAGACGTTCACCGTGCGGGTGGATTTGCTGTCGGCCTGCGCGACATAATCGTTCGAATCGATCAGCTGCAGGTTGACGAGCTGGCCGAACATCATCGTGAAGACCAGAAACAGCAGCACGATAAAGACAAAATAGCGGTATTTGGTCGGCCGCATTGCGGTCAGCCTCCTTTCCGGGGCGTGGGGTCGTGTTTGGTTTTGGACGGACGGGCGCGCCCGCCCGTTGCGTCAGCGCGTTTCATAGCGGCTCGTCTTCGGGCGGCAGACCAGATCGAAGAGTAGGTATTCCAGCTGCACCAGCACCACGTTGACAAGTATGCGCGCCCCGGCGCGGTAGAGCAGCACGGGGGCGAAATCCATCCCGGCGATGGCCGCATAGCAGAGCATGCCCGCCTCAAAGACGAGCAGGCAGGCCAGCGGCGCGAGCACGGTGCTGAGCACATTGCGGCGCAGCTTTCGCCCGGCAAAACCGGAGGCGAAGCCGCCCACGGCATAGAGCACCGTCATCAGCCCGAAGGGGATGGAGGAGGTCACGTCGACGAGCAGGCCGGCGATGATCCCATAGAGCGCGCCGCGCGTGCGGCCCAGAAGCAGGCCGAAGGTGAGCACGGCTGTGTAGCCAAAGAGCGGATAGAGCCAGCCCTGCGCGGCCATGGGCACGACGGAGGTGTCCGCCACGACGAACAGGAGCACGGCCAGAAAAGGAAAGATGCGTCGAAACACGATTTCAGACCTCGACTTTCGGCGGGGATATCAACACAAGAGAGGGGCTCACTGCTGCAGCCCGTCGGCCCATTCGGCCTCGGTGGCCTGCATGTCCGCCGGGTCGGCCGGCGCGGTGGGCGCTGCGGTGGGATAGTACCAGATGGAATCGTCGTCCTCGGGCTTGGGAGTCTCCACGGGCTCCTGCGTGGGCAGGCTCAGCTCGGTGGGTTCCTTGGTGGGCCGGGGCGTGGGCGTGGGGAGGGATTCCAGATCGCTGTCCTTTTCGATCTCCGTGCGCAGCACGAGCACTTCCTCGATGTGCTGGAAATCGGCATAGGGGGTGACGACGATATAGTTTTCGCTCGTCTCGCCCTCGCGGCTGAGCGCGGAGACCGTGCCGATGGGCAGGCCCTTGGGGTAGAGCATATCGACGCCGGAGGTGATGACCACGTCACCCACGCTCGCATCGGAGGAGGCGGGCAGATAGTAGCCGTAGCAGGAGGCGACGGAGTAGGTCTCGGTGGTCACTCCGCGCAGCACGCCGTTGTCTCGCGTGCGCTGCACAAGGCAGGCCACGGCGGAGCGGCTGTCGATGATGGAGAGCACCTTGGCCCAGTTGTAGCCGACTTCATATACGCGGCCGACCAGACCTTCGCCCGTGACGACGGCCATGTCCGCCTTCACGCCGTCGCGCGTACCGACGTTGATGGAGAAGGTGTCAAACCAGACGCCCGGGTCTCTGGCGATGACCTTGCCGTAGACGGGGCTGAGGGAGGAATAGCGGTCGAACGCGCCCACGAGAGAGGTGAGCCGGTCGTTTTCCGCGGCTTCCTCCTCGAGCGAGGCGATCTCCAGCTTCAGCGCGTCGTTTTCGCGCTTGAGCGAGTTGTATTCCGCGCTCAGGTCGTTGTAATTGCGGCGGTTTTCCACAAGGTTCACGGCCCAGTTCGTCGCGTTGGTGAAGGCGCTCTGGATCGGCGCGAGCACGGAGCCCATGGCGTTTTCCGCCACGGAGATCTGCCCGGCGGGGCGCACGAGCAGGAAAACGGCGATGCCGATGGCGAGCACGATGACGACGGCAGCGAAGAGCACGCGCCGGAGCGTGCCGGACATCCTCGCCCGTCCGTTTTTGCGGACCGGGCGGCGCTTTTGTTTAGCCAATGGTGATTCCTCTCCTTCGGCCTGCTGGGCAGGCAAGATAAATGACGGCGGCGGACTGCGCCGGGAAATGCATTATTCGACGGCGGAGCCTGCGGCGATGAGCTCGCGCAGCAGGCGCTCGTCGCGCCCGATGGCTCCCAGACCGTTGGCCACGTCGTCCTGCGGAGACTGCGTGACCTCCACGGGCAGGCCCGTCTCGGCGGAAAGCGCCTCCGTCAGCCCGCTGAGCAGCGCGCATCCGCCCGTGAGGCGGATGCCGCTCTTTTTGATGTCGGCGGCATATTCGGCGGGCAGGCGGATGAGCACGTCCTGCACGGCGCTGATGAGCACCTTGATGCTCTCGCGCAGCGCCTCGCTGATCTCGCGCGCGTTGACGCTCAGCTCCATGGGCCTGCCGGATTTGAGATCGCGTCCGCGCACGCGGGTGATGTCTCCCGTGGAGCCCTCCGGCGGGGGGAGCGCGCTGCCGACGGTTTTTTTGATCTCCTCGGCCGTGCGCGCGCCGATGGAAAGGCCCTTGTGTGTGCGCATATAGCGGATGATGGCCTCGTCAAAATGCAGACCGGCGGTGCGCAGGCTGCGGGAGGCCGCCACGCCGCTGAGCGCGAGCACGGCGATCTCCGTCGCGCCGCCGCCCAGATCCACCAGCAGCACGGCCTGCGGCTCGGATACATCCAGCCCCGCGCCGATGGCCGCCGCCACGGAGGAATTGATGGCCGTGACGCGCTTTGCGCCGGTCAGCCGCGCCGCGGAGAGCAGCGCCGCATGCTCGACGTGGGTCAGCCCCGTGGCGGCGCTGACGAGCAGACGCCCTTTTTCCATGGGCTTTTTGCGGCCCGCGGCCTTCTCCGCCATGGCCAGCATCATCAGCGCGGCCAGGTCGATGTCGGTCACGGCGCTGTCGCGCACGGGGGGCATCGCGATGATCTCCTCCGGAGCGCGGTCCGCATAGCGGCTGGCCTCTTCGCCGAGGGCCGCCACCTGCCGCATGTCTTCCCGGGAAACGAGCATCTGCGTGGGCTCGCGCAGGCATACGCCCAGACCGTCGATGTACACGGCGGTCGCCGCGCTGCCCATGTCGATGCCGATGATATCTGAATTAAAAATGGCCATAGCTGCCTCCTAAAGAACGTTTTCGCGCGCCGGATGCGCGAGTAGGGGCGCGCTTCACAGCGCCCAGCCCGCCTCGCGCAGCATCTTCTCCACCAGCTCTACCGGCAGACCGATGATATTGCTCAGAGAGCCCTCGTATTTTTCCACAAGCCCCGCGCCGATGCCCTGAATGGCATAGGAGCCGGCCTTGCCTTCCCATTCGCCCGAGGCCATGTAGGCGTCCACATCCGCGCGCGAAAGGCGGCGGAAGGTGACGTCGGAGCGCGCGCAGCCCACCGCGGCGGTCTTCGTCGCCGCGTCGTAGAGGCACACGCCCGTGTAGACCTGATGCGTCCTGCCGGAAAGGGACATGATCATAAAGCGGGCGTCCTGCTCGTCCTCGGGCTTGCCGAGGCTGCGCTCGTCCAGAGCGACGAGGGTATCCGCCCCCAGAACGAGGCCTTCCTGCAAGCCTTCGGCGGCGGCGCGGGCCTTGCGCTCGGCCAGAATGCGCACTCGCTCCTCCGGCCTGCCGATGACCGTCTCGTCCGCGTCGGTCACGAGGATGGTGTAGGGCACGCCCATTTCTGCCAGCAGCTCATGCCGGCGGGGCGAGGCCGAGGCGAGGATGAGTTTTTTCTCCTGCGCATGCATTTGTGTCATGCTCCTTTCGCGAGCCATATCGTATCATCTTATTATAGCACAGAAGTTTTTTTGCGTATACTAAGGAAGGAAAAAGGATGTGAAAAATCGCTGTTTTGCCCATCTCTGTTTACTTTTTGGACGCAAACGCACAGGCGCGGGATGCGGCGCGCAGGGAGCAGATAGGCGATGTTAAGAGATATATCAAAAAATTAACAAAATGGCGAAAGCGATCAAAATATTTGACCGGAACATGGCATGTTCTTCCATCGACATTGCGCATGGAATCTGGTAAGATAAAAGCGCTAAGTACTTGTATTATGGTAGGTTACCTTCTGCACCAACGGCAAAACGATTCTCATTTTCAGGAGTGGAGGGTCAGAACACATGGGTATTCGGCTTGGTATTATCGGATTTGGGTACATGGGACATTGGCATCTGAACAACGCCCCCAAGGTGGAAGATGTAAAGGTCGTCGCGGCATACGATATCGTGCCGGAAAAGGTCGAAGAGGCGCGTTCCATCGGTCTGCGCGGCTATGACAAACTGGAAGAGTTCCTCAAGGACGAAGAAGTGAACCTGGTGCTGGTCGCCACGCCCAACGAGGTGCACTGCTCTCTGGCCTGCGCGGCCATGAAAGCCGGCAAGAACGTCATCTGCGAAAAGCCGGTGGCGATGAGCCTTGCGGAGGTCGATCAGATGATCGAGACCTCTCAGAAGAACAACGTGCTCTTCACCGTGCATCAGAACCGCCGCTGGGACAAGGATTACCGCATCATGCGCGAGGTCTTTGAATCCGGCGAACTGGGCAACGTCTATTCCATCCAGTCTCGTCTGCACGGCGCGCGCGGCGCCATGTTCGGCTGGCGCGCAGAGCCGGAGCACGGCGGCGGCATGATCTACGACTGGGGCGTCCATTTCATCGACCAGCTGCTCTGGATGCTGGGCTACGATTCGGTCAAGTCCGTCTTCTGCAAGACGGTCAAGGTCAAGACCCCCGAGGTCGAGGATTATTTCTATCTGGTCATGGACCTGCACAGCGGCGCGCACATCCAGATGGAAGTGGGCACCTGGGTGCTCAAGCAGCTGCCGCGCTGGATGGTCCTTGGCGACAAGGGCACGCTCTATATCAACGACTTCACCCGCAACGGCGGCGTGATCAGCGTGGATGAGACCGTCGAGCCCGAGGAGATCGTGGTCATGACCACCTCCGGCCCGACCCGCACCTTCGCCCCCCGCGGCGCGAAGGAGATCCTCGAGCACGAGCTGCCCGACAGCCCGGCGGAGCTGACCGAGTATTACGCCAACCTGCGCGACGCGGTGGACGGCAAGGCTGAGCTCATCGTCAAGCCCTGTCAGGTGCGCCGCGTGTTCCAGATCCTCGAGGCGATGTTCGAATCCGCCAAGACCGGCGAGCAGATCAAAATGTAAAAAAACACCTCTGCACAGCCGCAGCAAAATCGAAAAAAGCAGCGCCCGCACGAAACAAACGTGCGGGCGCTTTTCTTGTGCGCTTTTGTGGGGGTCAGCGGCGGGGCAGGAGCCTGTCGAGCAGCACCGCGCCCTGTGCGTTGGTCATGCGCACGCGCAGCCCTTCCTCCGTCAGATCGATCGCCGCGCCCGTCAGGCCGTGTTCCTTTGAAACGGACGAGCCGACCACCGTGGGGAAATTCTGGCCGTATCTGTCTTCCTCGTCGCCGGGCAGGATGATATCCCAGCGGTGCATATGGCCGCAGATGAGCGCGTCGATCTGCATCTCGCCAAGCAGCTGCGTCCAGCGCGCATATACGTCCTGTTCGATGTTAAAGGGCGGCTCGAAGGAGCGCGTGAAGGGGATATGGCAGAAGGCAAGGCGGTATTTTGCACTTTTCCATGCGCCCTGCGCAAGGGTCTTTTCCAAGAAGGCCGTCTCGAGCCTGCGGTAGGGCTCGAAATCGATCGTATCGCCGTATTCGATGCCCGCGTCGGGCTTGTCCTCGCCGCAGTCGAGCGAAATGCCGAACAGATCGCCGGTCTCGAAGGTGAAGAAAGTCTTGCCCTGCGCGGTGGGGATCAGCTCCGGCAGGATGCACGCCGCGGGGCCGCGCGTGTCGTGGTTTCCGCGCGCAAAGAGGATGGGCCTCTCGCCGCCGGTCACCTGCTCGTTGATCTTGAAGAGGAGGTACAGATCCTCGGCGGTGGTGTTGTGGTCGGCGATGTCGCCGTCAAAGACGAGCGTGTGCTCCGGAAACTGCTTTGCGCAGGCGATGGGGTCGGCAAAGTTGCCGTGCGTATCGGCGATGTGATACAGGCGCACGCCGCCCGTCGTGTCCATGGGAGTGAAGGAGAAGGCCTTGGTCTCCTCTGCGTCGTGCAGGGGGTAATAGGGCAGGCGGTTTTCCATGGCCGCGAAGTGTACGCAGTAGCTCCGCGCCCGGTCGAGCTCGGCCATCGGCACGCAGATGCGGTGATGCACGCGGTTCCAGCGCATCAGGCCGGTTTCGGAATCGGCGTATTTTTTGCCGCCCACGCTGACCCACGCCATGCCGGGCTTGTCCGTGGCGAATACGATCTGATATTCCTTGCCCGCGATATAGACGCACGGGGCAAAAAGAAGGCTGTTCATGTGGTCTCCTCCTGTTTTGGGATGATCAAAGAGCCGGCAGAATTTTTCGATGATGAGGGCCGCGCGATACAGCCGCATTTCGTCCGCGCCGTAGAGGATCAGGCCCGTGGGACGGCCGTCCGTTTCGCCAACGCCGAGCCTGAGCGCGAGGGAAGCAAAGCCCAGAAAATGCATGACGCTCGTCGGGCCGGTCATGACCACGGCGTCGTAGCCGCCGATCAGCTCTTGCGCCTCCTTTTGCATGCGTTCCCGCTCCTGCATTGCCTGAAGATATTCGGCGTCTTCTGCGGAGCAGGGCAGCGCATCTTCCAGCAGGCTGATGCCGTAGGGCATGTGCTGCGGCTGTTCCCGATACAGGCGCACGATCTCGTCGAGGGTCCTGACGGGAGCCTCCGCTTCGGCCAGATAGGCGTCGAGATCTTCCCGGAATTCGCAGCGCATGATATCGCGCATATAGGGCGTCCACGGCTGTTCGATCCGGTCAAACTGCGCGCCGTTTGCCTGAAGCGCGCCGAAGATCTCTCCGCAGCGCGCCTTTTGCCGGGCGGAGACGTCGTCCATCCGGGAAACATTGACGGCAATGCGCAGAGAAGAGGGCTCGGCGGCGGAGACGGGCGGCAGGGGCGTATCGCGCATGGCGGAGACGAGCATCAGCGCGTCCTCCAGGGTGCGCGTGAGTGCGCCGGCGCTGTCGAGCGTGTGGGCGATGGGCACGATGCCCTGCGCGCTGAGCGAGCCCGCCGGGGGCTTGAGCCCCGTCACGCCGTTGGCGGCTGCGCAGGCGACCACGGAAAAGCTCGTGTCCGTGCCCACGGCCAGGGCGCAAAGCCCCGCCGACATGGCTACGCCGGAGCCGCTGCTCGAGCCGGAGGGATCGAAGGCGGGATCGCAGGCATGCACGACCTGTCCGCCGAAGGAGGAAAAGCCGTTGGGCATGCCGGAGGTGGTATAGTTGGCAAATTCGGTCATGTTGGTCTTGCCGAGGATGACCGCGCCGCTTCTGCGCAGATTGGCCACGACGGGCGCGTCCTGCGTCGCGATATTGTCTGCCAAGGTGAAGCTGCCCGCGGTGGTGGGCAGCCCGGCTATGTCGATGTTGTCTTTGACGAGCACGGGCAGGCCCCAGAGCGGCATGCTCTCGTCGGGGCCGCGCGCGTCGAGAGCGCGGGCCTGTGCAAGCGCGGTCGGGTCGACGCAGGCGACGGCGTTGAGCGCGCCCCTGCCGCCTAAGCGCTCTATGCGCCCGAGGTAATAGCGGGTGAGCTCCTCCGCGCCGATCTCCCTGCGCTGCAGCATGTTCCGCAGCTGCGCGGCCGTATGCAGATGCAGTTCCATTTTTTATCGCCTCCTTGTGGCTCTATTATAATGGAAAAGGCCCGCCCCGAAAAGAGCGGACCTTGGGTTTATTCAAAAAACGGGCGCATGCGCTTTGCGATGGCCCCGAAGACCGGGCCGACGCAGAAGCCGGTGATGAGCGTGACGAGCCCGACCGTTCCGCCGAGCAGGAAGCCGACGGAGAGGATCAGCACATCCCAGAGGAGGCGCACGACGGCAAAGGGCTTTTTGATGCGTGCGGAAATGACCTGCGGGATGGCGTCGTAGGGCGCGACGCCCATATCCACTACCATGTACAGCGCCACGGCGAGCAGAAAGACGAGCATCGTGGGGCAGAAGACGATCAGCCGCACGGCGAGCGTCTCGCCCGCAAGGGGGTGGATGCGGTCGATCAGCCACGAGACGAGATCGGCCGAATAGCCGACGAGCACGATGTTGGCCAGAGAGCCCACGCCGATGCGCCTGAGCTCGCCCAGCAGCGCGAGCACGGCCAGCAGGATGACGTTCATCGTCAAAAGCCAGTTGCCGTAGCTCCAGCCGATGATGCGGCTGATGGCAAGATTCATGACCGAGCAGGGGTCTGTGCCGAAGCCGAGCTGATCGAACACGGCCACGCCCGCGCCCATCAGAAATACGCCCAGCAGCAGCGCGGCCAGCCTGCGCCCGAGCCGGGGCTTGTCAAAAAACTTTTGCATTTCGCTTCCGTCCTTCTTTTGCATTTGCTCAAAACGGACGCATTATAGCACGGCGCGCAAAAGCGGGGCAATGGCGTTTGGGTAAAATCCGAACGGGAAAAGCCGCCGTCCCTTTTCGGAAACGGCGGCTTTGTCGGCGCGTTTTTTTATTTGCCCAGCTGCGCGAAGCGGCCCATGACGGCCAGCGCAGGGTCGACCGGCACGGGCTCGGGCACGACGTCGGCCGGGATGGAGATGACCGGCCTGGGCGCGAGCTTTTTGCCCGCAAACTGCGGCAGCCACTCGGCCTGCTTCTCCAGCACCTCCGCGCACATCTCTCGGATCTCGCCGAGGGTGAGCACGGCGGAGGCCAGCGGGTCCATCGCTACGGCGTGCACGACTTCTTCCGGTTCGCCGGAATAGGCCGCCTGCACGGTGAGGCGCTGGCAGGAGATGTTGGTCTGGTTCAGCGCGGCCAGATGCCACGGCAGCTCGCCCACGCTCTGTCTGTGCAGGCCGTCCGCATCGGCGATGATCGGGCCCTCGGCGCAGCAGTCCTGCGGCAGGTTGGCGATGAGCCCGTTGTTGATCACGTTGCCGTTGAAGCGGAAGGGCGCGCCGGTCGCAAGGGCTTCGAGGATATAAGAGCAGTATTCCACGCTGCGCGCGCCGAGCTCCGGCACGTCGTCATCGAGGATGCGCCCGCCCAGCTTCTGCGCCACATAGCGCGTGAACTTCAGGTTCGCGTTGGTCTCGCCGCCGAAATCCGGCTGATCGCAATAGAGCTCCAGCGCCTTTTTGTTTTTGCGGAAATAGGGCAGATATTCGGAGAGATGGCCGGTGGATTCGGTGCAGAAATAGCCGAAATTGCGCAGCACCTCGCCGCGCACCTTGTCGTTGACATAGTACTCCGGCTTTTCGAAGACCTCCTTGAGCTTCGGGTAGAGATCGACGCCGTTGTGATACAGGCGCGTGAACCAAGCCATGTGGTTGATGCCCGCGCAGGTGAAATCGACCTCGTGCTTGGGCACGCCCGTGTAGCCGGCGATAAGATCGAGCGTGGTCTGCACGCCATGGCACAGGCCGACGAAGTTCATGCCCTCGAGGCCCAGAGTCCAGCAGACGGCGGCCATGGGGTTGACATAGTTCAGGATGAGCGCGCCCGGGCAGAGCTCGCGCACGTCTGCGCAGAGCTCGCGCGTGACGGGGATGGTGCGCAGGGCGCGGAAGATGCCGCCGGGTGCGAGGGTATCGCCGATGCAGATATCCACGCCGTATTTGAGCGACACCTCGCAGTCGATCTCATAGGCGCGCAGGCCGCCGATGGAATAGCAGAGGATGACGTAATCCGCGCCGGCGAGCGCCTCGCGCCGGTCGGTGGTCAGATGCACGGCGGCGGAAAGCCCGGCGGAGGAGATGACCTTGTCCATGAAGGCCTTGACCTGGCTGGTGTTGCGCGTGGAGGGCGCCATGAGGCGGAATTCGCTGTCGGAAAGGGCGGGGGTGGCGAGGATGTCCATCATGAGAGTTTTGCAGAAGATGACGCTGCCCGCGCCGATGATGGCGATCTTTTTCATTGTATGTCAAGGGCTCCTTTCGATCCTGAAGGGATAAAGAAAGTGTAGCACGAAACGGGGGAGATGTCGAGATTGGTTTTGCGGGCAGCTCCCCCGCGGGAAAGGAGAAAAACGCAGGGCGGCGTACTGTCGGTAGGAGCCGGCCTTGCGCCGGCCCGCATTAAGGACGGGAAGTGCCGAATGCGAAGGAACGCAGTGCAGAGGAGGTTTGGAGAATTCGGAATTTACCAAAAGGATACTTGACGCGGGCGGGGAGGGGGTGTTATAATCCCAATTGCTGTGAAAAACGGCTGTGCCGCAGACAGCAGGTGCATGACGCATAAGTGGCTTTGGCCACGCCTGCCGAGGCGTAAGGAAAAAGACGTAAACTTGCTTTCGTCCCATCCCTGCGCTTGCTTTGTGCGCAGGGATGTTTTTTATGGCCCGCAGGGCTTCTTCCGGGGCTCAAGCGGAACCATATCGGACGGAAAGTGAGGTGCCATACACCATGTCCAAGAATCTGGAAATCAAAAAGCAGGTCGTCGCAGAGATCCAGGAAAAGCTGCAGAACGCTCAGTCCGTGGTCCTGTACGATTATCGTGGTCTGACCGTTGAACAGGTCACCAAGCTGCGCAACGAATGCCGCAAGGCGGGCGTCGAGTACATTGTTTACAAGAACAATCTGATCGGCCTGGCCGCCAAGGAAGCCGGCATCGAAGGCCTTGACGTTTATCTCAAGGGCCCGACCGCAGTTGCTTTCGGCATGACCGACGCCGTCGCTCCCGCCAAGATCCTCGCCACTTTCATCAAGGAAGTGAAGAAGACCGAAGTGAAGGGCGGCATCCTCAACGGCAACGTCATCGACGCCGCCGGCGTGGATACTCTGGCTTCCATGCCCAGCCGCGAAGTTCTCATCGCCCGCATCATGGGCAGCATGATGAGCTCCGTGTCCAAGTTCGTCTATTGCCTCGAGGCGATCCGCAAGAAGCAGGCCGGCGAAGAATGATCCTCGCCGCTTAACAACCCATTGAAATAGTGAAATTTATTGGAGGTCAATACCATGACTCATGCTGACATCATCACTGCCATCGAAGGCATGACTATCCTCGAGCTGGCTGAGCTCGTCAAGGAAATGGAAGAGAAGTTCGGCGTTTCCGCCGCCGCCCCCGTCGCCGTTGCTGCCGGCCCCGCCGCTGGCGCCGCTGCCGAAGCCGCCGAAGAGAAGACCGAGTTCGACGTCGTTCTCACCAGCGCCGGCTCCGAGAAGATCAAGGTCATCAAGATCGTCCGCGAAGTCGTTTCCGGCCTCGGCCTGAAGGAAGCCAAGGAACTGGTCGACGGCTGCCCCAAGACCCTCAAGGAAGGCGTTTCCAAGGAAGACGCCGAGAAGATCAAGGCTCAGTTCGCCGAAGTCGGCGCCACCGTCGAAATCAAGTAATTTCGATCTGCCGAGATTTTTTCAAACGCCCCGCAGCACGCTGCGGGGCGTTTTTTTGTGCGCTCCGGCGGCGCGCAAGCTTAACATGCGCTCGCGTTATAGCAGCGCGGCAGGCGGGTATATCTAAAATGCAAGGGAAAAACCGTACCGCACAGGATATAAGGAGCGTACCCGCATGAAAATAGCAGTTTTTGATACAAAGGCCTACGACGTGCCCGCGCTGGAGAAGCAGGGCAGGGATAAGGGTATCGAATTCAAGTTTTTCGAGACCAAGCTCAACAAGGACACGGCCGAGCTCGCCCGCGGCTACGATGGAGTGTGCATTTTTGTAAACGACACCGCCGACGCGCAGACCATCGACCGGCTCTATGAGGAGGGCGTGAAGATCATCGCGCTGCGCTGCGCGGGCTTTAATAATGTGGACGTGAAGCACGCCTACGGCAAGATCCACGTCGTGCGCGTGCCGGCCTATTCGCCCTATGCCGTGGCGGAGCACGCCATGGCCATGCTGCTCACGTCCATCCGCCGCATCCACAAGGCCTACAACCGCACGAAGGAATTCAACTTCAGCCTCTCCGGCCTGACCGGCTTCGACCTGCACGGAAAGACCGTGGGCGTCATCGGCACGGGCAAGATCGGCCGCGTGTTCATGGACATCTGCCGCGGCTTCGGCATGCATGTCATCGCCTACGACCGCTTCCCGGCGGAAAACAGCGGCATCGAATATGTGGAGCTGGACGAGCTCTATGCGCGCAGCGACATCATCTCCTTCCACTGCCCGCTGACCGAAGAGACCTATCATATGCTCGACGCGAAGGCGATCGAACAGTGCAAAAAGGGCGTGGTCGTGGTGAATACCTCGCGCGGCGCGCTCATCGACGCGGAGGCTCTTTTGCAGGGCATCAAGCAGCGCAGGGTCGGCGCCGCCTGCCTCGACGTCTACGAGGAAGAGAGCGATATCTTCTTTGAGGATTTCTCCGGCCATATCCTCGAGGACGACACGCTGGCCCGCCTCATGTCCATGCCCAACGTGCTGGTCACGTCCCATCAGGCATTCCTGACCAACGAGGCGCTGGAAAACATTGCCGAGACCACGGCGGAGAACATCCGCATGTTCTTTGAGGAGGACAGATGCGAAAACGAGCTGTGCTACCATTGCGGCAAAGTGGCCGACTGCAGGCAGCACAGGAAGGACAAATGCTTCTGAAACAGAGCCCGAAGGGAGCCGCGCGCGCGGCTCTCTTTTTTGCGCCGTAAAACAGACCGGAGTTTGTAAATGTTTTCAGTTTCGTAAAAATGTGCTCGTTGCCTATGGCGTGCGGATATGTTAAAATATGATGTAATGGAGAAAGTCTGCGCGTGCGCGCGCAGACGAGAGCAGGAGGCTTATTTTGTATTACAGCTGTCTTTTTCCCGCGCAGGAGAAGGAGCCGAAGGAATATGTCTGGCAGATGCCGGAGTATTTCAAGGATCTGAATCTGGATCAGATCACGGCCTGCGCGATGGAAGAATATGAAAAATTCGACATTGCAAAGCATTATTATACGATCCTGCGCGACGAGGAGACGATCCGCTATCGGCAGGAGGCCGTGCGCGAGCTGGAGGATATGCAGATCATGCAGGCCGCCAAGAGCGTGTGCGATATTTTGGTAGCCGTCTCCCGCCTGCTGCCCAAGCTGGAGAGCTCTCTGGCCGGGCAGGGCCCGATGGAGAACAACGCCATGACCAAGGGCCAGTTCCTCAACGCGGCGGTGAAATATATCGTCGCGCTGCAGGACTTTGCCGACAGGGCCAAGGAGCTGAACATGCGCTCCGAAGCGCTGCGCGGCTTTGCCGGGCATATCGAGCAGCTCTTTGCAAGCCCCGGCTGGAAGGCGTTTTTTGAGCACACCGTGCGCGTGCGGCAGGCCTTTGACGAGGCGAACTACTGTCTGCTGGTCAAGAACAGCACCATCAAGCTGCGCAAATACGAAGGACAGGAAGACGAGGGCGAATATGTGCGCCGCCTGTTCGACAAATTCGCGCAGCGCCAGACGCAGGAATATAAGCACAAGCTCAACGAAAACGCCATCGCCAATCACGACGAGAGCGGCATTCTGGAAATGCTGGTCAAGATGTATCCGGACGAGTTTAAGGACCTGACCGCGCTGTGCAGGCAGCATGTGCGCTTTTTGGATGCGACGGCGGAGCGCTTCGGGCTGGAGATGCAGTTTTACTTCTCGTTCCTTTCCTACATCGCGCCGGTCAAAAAGCGCGCGCTCTCCTTCGTCTGCCCGCGCTTTGCCGGGGAGGGGGAGAGGATCGAGGCGGCAGAATGCTTCGATCTGGCGCTGGCGCACAATATGCTCTCCTCGCCGGAAGCGCCTGTGACCAACGGCTTCTATCTCGACCCGCCCGAGAGGGTGATCGTGGTCTCCGGCCCGAATCAGGGCGGCAAGACCACCTTCGCGCGCTCGGTCGGCCAGATGATGCATCTGGCGCGCCTCGGCCTGCCCGTGCCGGGCACGGCTGCGGTGCTCCCGCCCGTTACCGGCATCTTCACGCATTTTGAAAAGGAAGAGAACGTGGAAAACGGCGCGGGCAAGCTCATGGACGACCTCGTGCGCATCAAGCCCATGCTCGAGCAGGCCGACCGCAGCAGCTTCTTTGTCATCAACGAGATCTTCGCCTCCACCACGCTCGACGACGCCACCGCCATCTCCAAAAAGGTGATGAAAAAGCTGGTGGACATCGGCGCGACGGCGGTCTGGGTCACGTTTATCGACGAGATGGCCGCCTTCGGCCCGGAGACGGTGAGCATGATGAGCACTGTGCAGCCCGGCTCGCAGACGCGCACCTTCCGCATCGAGCGCAAGGCGGCCGACGGTCTGGCTTATGCGATGTATATCGCCAAAAAACACGCGCTGACCTATGAGCAGCTCAAGGGGAGGCTGGAGGCATGAAGGCGCTTTTGATGTATCCGGACAGGGCGTTTTTCGTGCCGGAGGAATATCCCTTCGAGAAGACGCTGCTGCTGAACGATCTGGAACTGAACGTCATTTTGGACGCCATGTCCAAGGGCGACGAGGATATGCGCAGGGCCTGCGAGGCGGCTCTGCTGCATTACTGCACGCAAAAGAGCGATATCCTGTATCGACAGGAGATCCTGACCGAGCTGATCGCCGCGCCGCAGTTTGCGCGCGAGGTCTATGACGTGGCGGTGGAGACGCTCTATCGCCGCAAGAAGGAGCACGTCTGGCTGCAGAGCCAGATGAACGCGCTCTTCCGGGGCGCGGTGGAGATTTTGCGCATGACGATGGAGCAGCTCAAAAAGCTGCGCGCCATCGCGGACAGCTATTACGGCAAATTTCACAGCAAGGGACTCGTACAGCTGATCGACATGCTGCGCGAGGAGCTCAGCGACGCCTATTTTGCCGAGGTGAACGCGCATCTGGACGAGCTCTCCTTCAGCGAGGGCATGCTCATCAGCGCGCGCTTCGGCGAAAAGCTGCAGGGCGAAAAATACACCATGCGCCGTCTGGAGAAAAAGGGGCTCAAGCTCAAGTGGATGTTTGCGCCGTCCATCTCCATTTCCTCCAAGGATGAGGACGGGCTCAAGGACCTGGAACTGCGCAAGGCGCGCGTCATCAGCGAAAATGTGAACGTGCTGGCGCAGGCGACGGATCATGTGCTGCAGTTTTTCACGTCTCTGCGCGACGAGCTGGGCTTTTATGTGGGCTGCCTGAACCTGCGCGAGGCGCTGACCGGGCGCGGCCTGAACGTGTGCATGCCGACCATCGCCGAGGGCGAGAGGCGCAGGACCTATGTCAACCTCTACGACGCGAGCCTGCCGCTCATCGGCGTGCGCAGCGTGGTGGGCAACGATATGGACTACGCCGCAAAGCGCCTCTTTGTCATCACCGGTGCAAATCAGGGCGGCAAATCCACCTTCCTGCGCTCGCTGGGCCAATCGCAGATCATGCTGCAAAGCGGCATGTTCGTGGCGGCGAGCTCCTATTGCAGCCACATCGCCAGCGGCCTGTTCACGCATTTCCGCAAGGAAGAGGACGCGAAGATGGACAGCGGCAAGCTCGACGAGGAGCTCGAGCGCATGAGCAAGATCGCCAACTGCGTCAAAAAGGGCGCGACGGTGCTGTTCAACGAATCCTTCGCGGCGACGAACGAGCGCGAGGGCGCGGAGATCGGCCGGCAGATCACGCAGGCGCTGCTGGAGAGCGACGTGGAGGTCTTCTCCGTGACGCATCTCTATCAGCTCTCCAACCCGTTCTACGAGAAAAAAGACCCGGCGTATGTGTTCCTGCGCGCGGAGAGGCTCTCCGACGGGCAGCGCTCGTTCCGCCTGAGCGAGGGCGAGCCGCAGCGCACGGGCTACGGCGACGACGTGTACAGGCGCGTCTTTGGCGAAGAATAAAAGGATTAGCAGCTTATAAGGCCATGAATGATGTCGGGCCGATTTTCGAGGAGGACCTACAATGGGATTTTATTACTCAAAAGGAAGATAAGGCAACAGAAATCGATATGAGTTATTCGCGGTGCATGAAGAATGAGGCTATGAATGATTTTCTGCGCCCAAATGCGATTTCTTCTGAAGGGGTTCGGGAGGGCTTTACTTTTTTCGAAGAAAAGCTCTCCCCGCAATTATAATATCCCAACGTCCTATTCGAAAAAGGAGTATCTTATGAAGATCGGTATTGAAGCAAATTTGCTCAAAAAGCTGTTCGAGAACGTGTATTTTATCAACGGAACTGCCTACGCGGGAAAATCCACCGTGGTACATATGCTGGCGGAAAAACATGGCGGCATCGAATGCGGCGAGAATTACCACGCGCAGCTGGAAGCGCTGACCGACCCGCAGCACCAGCCGAACATCGGCTATTTTCAGACCATGAGCGGCTGGAGGGAATTCCTCTCGCGCACGCCGGAAGAGTATGACGCGTGGATCCGGGGCACGGGAAAGGAAGCGGCGGAGCTGGAGATCCTGCGGCTGATCCAGCTTGCGCCGCAGGGGAAAAAGATCTTTGCCGATACCAATATCTCGCCGGAGCTCCTGCGCGAGATCTCGGACGACAGGCATGTCGCCTTCATGCTCAGCCCGCAGAGCATGAGCGTGGAACGCTTTTTCGACCGGCCGGACGCGGAAAAGCAGTTCCTCTATCAGGAGTTGCTGAAATTCCCCGATCCGCAGGCCGCGCTGGCAAACTTCCGCGCGTGTCTGGCCGCGATCAACAGCCCGGAGCATTACGCCGAGTTTGAACAGAGCGGTTTTTTCGTCTGGAAGCGCACCGAAACGACCACCGCCGAGGACGCGCTGGCCGCAGTGGAAGCCCATTTCTTCGGATAAAGAAGGCAGCGCCCGTCGCAGGACGGGCGCTGTTGTTATTTATGGATATTGCTGCCGGAAACAGGCGAAGAATGTGCCGTGGGGAAGCGGTTATGTTTGTAGGGGTCGGCCTTGCGCCGACCCGAATAGGCGGGCGACCGCAAGGGTCGCCCCTACAAGACGGAGCGGAAAATATGGAGTGACGTTCTGTTGCAGGGGTCGGCCTTGCGCCGACCCGAATGGACGGGCGATGGCAAGGGTCGCCCCTACAAGTCGGAGCGGAAAATATGGAGTGACGTTCTGTTGCAGGGGTCGGCCTTGCGCCGACCCGAATGGACGGGCGATGGCAAGGGTCGCCCCTACAAGGCTGCAGACAAAAGCGGTGCCTTCTTTGAAAAAAGAAGGCACCGCTCGCAATAGATCGACGGATCAGAGCTTGTTGCCGTACATCGGGCCGTAGGCGGCGCAGGCGCGATAATCCGCGCCCTCGCGGTCCTTGGTGCCGAAGGCGTTCCATGCGGACGGGCGGAAGATCTGCTCGTCGGGCACGTTATGCATGCACACGGGGATGCGCAGCATGGAGCAGAGCGTGATGATCTCCGCGCCGACATGGCCGTAGACGAACGCGCCGTGGTTGGCGCCCCAGTTGTTCATGACGGAGTAGACGTCGGTGAAGGCGTCTGCGCCGGTCAGGCGCGGCACGAACCAAGTGGTCGGCCAGGTGGGGTCGGTGCGCTTGTCGAGGGTGTCGTGCACATGCTCGGGCAGGTCCACAGACCAGCCCTCGGCGATTTGCATGACCGGGCCGAGGCCTTCGACGATGTTGAGGCGGGTCATGGTCAGAGGCATGCCGCCCTTGCTCTTGAGATGCGCGGAGAAGCCGCCGCCGCGGAAATAGCCGAGGTCGGCATAGCACCACTGGGTGGCTTCCATGGTCTTGGCGGCGTCCTCGCTGGTCATGTCATACCAGGGCTTCATGCAGGGCTTGCCTTCTTCGTCGGTGAGCTCGCCCGCGGCATCGAGGCAGACCGCGCCGGAGTTGATCAGGTGGATAAAGCCGTTGGCGGCTTCGCCCTCGGGCTTCCAGCCCGTCACGCGCTCGACGGCCTCGGGGGACCAATAGGTGCGCACGTCGGCAAAGCCGGGGGCGAGGTTGGTCAGCAGCTTGGACATGAGCATGCACAGGCCGTTGAGATGGTCGTTTTCTGTGGCCATGAGGTAGGGCTCGCGCAGGCCGGTCCAGTCAAAGGAGGACGAGAAAAGGCTCTCCATGAAGTCGCCGTTGGGATAATGGTCGTTCCACTGCCTCTGGCCCTGGAAGCCGGAGAGGATGGCGTTGTGGCCGACGGATTCTTCGATGTGGCCAAGCTCCGCCAGACGCGGGTTGCCCACCATCATATCGCGGGCGATGATGGCCATCTTCACGTTGGTCTCCAAAGACCACTCCTTGCGCTCGGGGCTGTGCTGCAGCTCTTCGGGGTTCTTGTCCCAGCCCATGACCATGTTTTCCTTGGCCCATGCAAGCGCCTGTTCATATTCGTCGTGGTCGTAGATGCCCTCTTCCCAGCGGCGGGTGAATTCGGACATATCGACGGACTCGGAGCGCATGCCAAAGTAGCGCTCCAGCAGGCTCGGGTTCACGATGGAGCCGGCGATGCCCATGGAAGTGGAGCCCATGGAGAGATAGCTCTTGCCCTTCATGGTGGCGACGGCGAGGCCGGCCTTGGCAAAGCGCAGCAGCTTTTCCTTGACGTCGTCCGGGATGGTGGAGGCCATGTCCGCGTCCTGCACGTCGTGGCCGTAGATGCCGAAGGCGGGGATGCCCTTCTGGGCGTGCGCGGCGAGCACGGCGGCGAGATAGACCGCGCCGGGGCGCTCTGTGCCGTTAAAGCCCCAGACGGCCTTGGGCGTGGTGGGATCCATGTCCATGGTCTCGGAGCCGTAGCACCAGCAGGGGGTGACGGTGATGGTCAGACCCACGCCCTCGCGCTCGAACTTTTCCTGACAGGCGGCGGCTTCGGCCACGCGGCCGATGGTGGTGTCCGCGATGACGCATTCGACCGGCAGGCCGCAGGAATGCTTGAGGTTGGCGCTGAGGAACTCGGCGGCGGCCTTGGCGAGGGTCATCGTCTGCTCTTCAAGGCTTTCGCGCACCTTCAGCGCGCCGCGGCGGCCGTCGATGCAGGGGCGGATGCCGATCTTGGGCAGATGCCCCACGAGGCGGTTTTTCGGTTCATTTATCGGGAAGGAAGAAGGATTTGCCATGGTGAAGTTCGCTCCTTTCGTTTCAAAAGGCTCCTGCGGCGCGAAGAGTGCCGCTATCATTTGTATTATAACCAAAGGTTTACAAAAAGAAAAGGGGGAGAGCGCGGTTTTCACAGGCAAAGTGATGTTCTCTCTCCAAATGCGCCGTTGCGCCGCGGGGCGTTTTGCGGCAAAATAATAAAAAACGACGCGCAAGGAGGAGAGGGACTATGAAGCTGCCCGTGGGAGAGAGGATCAAGCGGCTGCGCGCGCGGCACGCAATGACGCAGGACGAGCTGGCGCAGACCATCGGCGTGACCTGCCAGTCGGTCTCGCGCTGGGAGCTCGGCGTGTGCTATCCGGACATCGAGCTGCTGCCGTCTCTGGCCAATATCTTTGGCGTGACGCTGGACGAGCTGCTGGGCATGGACGAGATCTGCGGCGAAGAGAAACGCCGCGAGACCTTCACCAAGGCGCTGGACAAGGAGAGACAGGGAGATTGGGACGGCGCAGCCGCCATCCTGCGAGAGGCGCTTTCGGCCGATCCGAAGGACGACGGGCTCGCGGCGGAACTTGCGCTCGCGCTGGGCAGGACGGGCCGCCGGCAGGACCGCACCGAGGCGATCGTGCTCTCGGAGCGCGTGCTGGGCCGCTGCATGCAGGACAAGCTGCGCTCGACCGTGCGTGCGAACCTGTGCTTTCTCTATCGCGCGGACGGGCAGCAGGACAGGGCTGAGGCCATGGCAAGGACACTCGGGCATATCTGGGAATGCCGAGAGATGCTGCAGCCGGGGATCGCCGGCGACGGAGAGCGGGCCAAAATGCTGGCGCGCTCGTTCGATATCGCATCGCAGGTGCTGCGCGACGTGGCCGCGGGGAGGGAGATCCCCTTCTCACTGGGCTATGCGCCCGGGGGAATCGGCGCGGAGGAGCTGCTCGGGTTTTTCGAAGAAGGGGCAAAATGAAACGAAGGCCGGAGGAACTGCTCCTCCGGCCTTCTGCGTTATTCTTTGGATCGCGCCTCCTCGCGCAGGGCGGCGAGCGCCTCCTCGGCCTTGAGCGGGCGCAGGCGGCGTTCGCGCTGGGCGGCGGTGTAGCTGTCCTGCCGGCAGACGGCGGCGAAATCGCAATAGGCGCAGGGCACGGCATGACCGAGCGAGACGGGCTGCGCGCCGATCTCGCCCGAGCGGATCGCGCTGAGGTCTCTCTGCGCGCAGGCGAGCGCATGGCGCGCCAGCAGCGCAAAGTCCTCGCCCGTGAGCAGCCGGTCGTTTTTGCGCAGCGTGCCGTCACGGTTGAGCTGCACGGGCAGAGTCAGCTGCGGCGGGTCGGACATGGCCTGCACCACCTCTTTGTCCGCGAGGATCATGCCGTCCAGCCGCAGCTCCTTCTCGCGCGATTGCTCGACGAGCGCCGGGTCGGTCAGCTCGGTCTTCACCAGCGGGTCGGACACGTTGAAATAGAGCGCGGCGGCGTATTTGGCGTCGAAGAGGGCTCCGGCGGCGATGAGATAGACGAGCAGCTGCAGCTGCAGGCCGTAATAGATCTGGGCGAAATCGACCTCCCGGCCGCCGCGCTTGTAATCGACGATGCGCAGGTAGGTCTCGTCGGCGGCTTTCCACAGATCG
>JAUMYC010000184.1 GCA_030528845.1 Eubacteriales bacterium | reverse complement strand
GGTTATAGGGGCAGAGCCCCTATCGTTCTCCCTTAAGCGGGAGTCCAGAGGGCAGGGCCCTCTGGCGGGGATTCCCAAGGGGCAGCGCCCCTTGGGCAGAGGTGCCGGGCCGCAGCCCGGCGCAACGGGGAGTCCAGAGGGGCAGAGCCCCTCTGGCAGGGTGCAGGGCGAAGCCCTGCACAGGCTCGCTTGACGAAAAAGACAGAAAACTTTACAATAGGAACATAATGACAGCCAAAGGAGGAGTCCCCTCATGTCCGAAACGCCTCTGCGCCTCGGCGCGGCCTACCACGGCAACCGAATGCCCCACCACGCCTATCACGACCTGATGGACATGGCCACCCACAGCCTGGATCTGGTCGTGCATATGTTCTCCCATACCGACTGGGAGCGCCACCGCAGCGTCATGCAGGAGATCATCGCCATGTCCGCCGAAGCGGGGCTGGAAACATGGGTGGACAACTGGGGGTTGGGCGGGTCGCCCGGCGATAAATCCCATTTCCTCGCCTATTATCCGGACAGCCACGTTCTCTATTCCGACGGCTCCCTCTGCCCGGACCGCGCCTGCCTCAATTCACCGGATTTCCGCCGCTTCACGCGGGAATGGATCGATACGGTATACGAGATCGGCGGGCGCACCATCTTCTGGGACGAGCCGCACATGCCCTCGCGCCCAACGGACAGGGGCCTTATCTACGGCTGCGCGTGCGGGCGCTGCCGCCGGCTCTACCGCGAGCGGCACGGCTGCGAGATGCCCGCCTTCTCCACGCCGGAAGCCGCCGCCTTCGGCACTGCCTCCATCGTGGATTATCTGGCCGAAATGACCGAATACAGCCACAAAAAGGGCATGAAAAACGTGGTCTGCGTGATGCTGGGCACCTACGGCATGTCGCTCGAGGTGGTCGATCGCATCTGCTCGCTCCCCTATATGGACAATATCGGCTCCGATCCCTACTGGCTGGGCGCGAAGGAGAAAGATCCCGAGCTTTCCGTCTATGAGTTCGTCTACAACGGCGCAAAGGAAAACCTGCGCGTGGCCGGGCAGTTCGGCAAGGCGCACAATATCTGGATCCAGACCTATTCCAACCCCCGCGGGCGCGAGGAGGAGATCGTGCAGGCCGCCGAAGCCGCCTATGACGCCGGCGCGCGCACCATCATCGCCTGGGGCTATTACGGCTCCATCTCCAACGATTACGCCGCGAAAAACGCCCCCGTCGCCTGGGCAAAGACCTGCGAAGCCTTCGCGCGCGTGCGCAATATGGAGCGCGACCGCATCCTCGCCGATAATCGCCGCCTCTACCGCAAATGACAGGCAGAAAGGACATGTGTTATGGACATCAGCCGTCTGGAAAAATGGCATTTTGAGCTGAGCGAAGGCCCGGCGAACTATCTGCTCTCCCTCGTGCTGCAGGGCAAAAAGCGCGCCACGGCCAGCAGCCTCTGGGCCTATCAGATCGACGGCGACCCACTGCCCGCCGAGGGCGGCATGAGCGTCATTACCGATTGGAGCGGCACGCCTGCCTGCGTCGTGCGCACCACCGCCGTGCATGTCCTCCCCTACCGCGAGATCACCTTCGAGCTCGCGCGGCTCGAGGGCGAGGACGACTGCCTCGCCTCCTGGCGGAAAAACCACGAGCAGTTTTTCACCGAAGAAGGGCGGCAGCTGGGCTATGTCTTCTCCGAGGAAATGCCCGTCATTTTTGAGGAGTTCGAGATCGTCGAGCGCCTCTGAGCCCCCAAAGCACGCAAACGCCCCCGGCAGATGCTTCTCTGCCGAGGGCGTTTTTTCATTGCCTTGCAAAGTATTCGTCGCAGTATCCGTGCCATTTTTCGCAGTATTCCTCGTGGCTGAGCACGGGCATGTCGCCCGGCGAGCGCACGCCGCGCCGCTGCGCCTCCCGCACGAAATCCTCTATGTCCCAATCCGCCTGCGCAAGAAAGCCCCGCACCGTTTCTTCGCCCAGCCGCAGCGCGGCGCACAGGCGCGTGTGGCCGTCGAGCGAAACATACCGCCCGTCCCTTTCTATCAGCGGCACGGCCACGTCCTTTCCGCTGCGTACGAAGCTCAGCACCGCGCGCAGCTTTTCCTCGTCCACATAAAACTGCGAGGGCTGGATGTCCCGTATTTGCACGTCGAAGAGCTCCTCCTGCGGAAATCGCGCGAGCAGCGCGCCGTCCTCCGCGTAAAATTCGCAAATATGCTCGGCGAAAAACCGGAATTCCTCCAGCAGCTCCCCGCTGCATTTGCCGTGCACCACCGCCGCGCGCTCCGAGACGATCCCGATCCAGACCGGCTCGCCGTCCGCCTCGAAGGCCCCGTGCTGCCGCAGCGCCTCCTCCGGGAAGCGCGCGTCCTCATAGCCGTCGATCCTTCTGACCGCCATGCTTTCAACCTCCGATGCGGATGCTGTCGTTTTCCTCGATCAGCTCCCGCAGCACGACGTGCTCGAAATCCTCCGCCGTGGTCTCGTTCGGGCTGTGGAAGGCGATCTTCTTTTCGCCCTCTTTGGTCATGAAGATCATCGCATGGCCGCCCGCGCTGTCAAAGCCGGGGCGCAGATCCCGCGCGTAGAGCGGCTGCGGCACATGCACCCATTTGCCGTCGATCCTGCCGTTTTCGGAGCGCGCCAGCGCAATGACATAGCCCTTTTCGCCGAAATTCGACCAGATCATATACAGCGTGCCCGCCTCCGTCCGATACAGATACGGCCCGTCCGTCACGCCCGCCCTCGCCCACGCGGGCTCGTTTGCATAAAAGAGCGTTTGGATCTCGCCGACGAAATGGGTAAGATCCTCGGCCAGCCGCGCCGCGCACATGCTGCCGACGCCGCCGGGCATGCTCACCCATTCGTGTACGAAGACCATCCACGGCTGCCCGTCCTCGTCCACAAACAGCGTGCCGTCGATGGCGTCCCATTCCGGCGGGGTGATGCAGCCGCCCGCGACGTCCTCAAACGGGCCGAGCGGGTTGTCCGCGCGATAGACGCTGATGCACCTCTTCCCCGTCCTTTCCGACCAGACCGACGTGAAAATATAGAAATTTCCCTTGTAAAAATGGCATTCCGGCGCCCAGAAGCAGTCCTTTTTGCCGTGAAAGCCCTCTCCCGGCACGAACACCGGCAGCGAGGCCGACCAATGCTCCAGATCCTCGCTCACGCGGCAGCAGATCGCCTCGTCGCCCTGCCTGTGATAGAGATAATACCGGCCGTCGTAGAGCAGGATGTACGGGTCGCGGCAATAGATCTTCTCGCTCAGCTTCGCGCCGTGTGCAAGATCCGGCACGCGCACGGGCTTGTTCGCCGCCGAGACCGGGATGTTCAAATTGGAAAACTGCATGTTCTTTTCTCCTTTCGGGCATTCAGGCAAAAGCGCCGGCGTCCGCCTTGTGCAAGGAGGGCGCCGGCGCTGCGTTTTTCACCGGGGAGGGGCGTTATTTGGCGTCGTTGTCGTCAAAGGGGTCGCCGCACTCGGGGCAGAATCTCGGCGGGTTCTTGGGGTCAGCCGGCTGCCAGCCGCACTTGTCGCACTGATAGATCGGCGCGCCCGCGGGCTTTTTCGCGCCGCATTCCGCACAGAACTTGCCCCTGTTCACCGCGCCGCAGGCACAGGTCCAGCCCTCCTGCGCTTCGGGCTTCTTCGCGCCGCACTGCGGGCAGAAATTGCCCGTGGCCGTCGCGCCGCAGGAGCACTTCCAGCCTGCGGGGGCTTCCGGCTTTTTGGAGCCGCACTGCGGGCAGAAATTGCCCGTGGCCGTCGCGCCGCAGGAGCACTTCCAGCCGTCGGCCTGCGGGGCGGCAGCCTGCTGCTGCGCGGCCTGCTGCTGGCCCATCTGGAACAGCTGCGCCGCATTCGCGCCCGCGCCCTGGGCCATGTTCATGCCCATAAAGCCGGTGAACGCGCCGCCGGTGTTCTTCGCGGCGTCCTGCATGGCCTGCGCCTGCGCGCCGACCATATGCGCCGCCGCCATGTTCGCGTTGCGGAAGACGGCGTTGCGCTGCAGCTCCTTGATCATCGCCTCGTCCTCTTCGGAGGCCTTCACGGAGCTCACGCCGAAGGAGACGATCTCCACGCCGCGCAGGTTCGCCCATTTTTCGGACAGCACCTCGTTGAGCGCCTCGGCGATCTCGGTGGTGCGGCCCGGCAGGGCGCTGTAGCGGATGCCCATCTCGGAGATCTTGGCAAAGGCCGGCTGCAGCGCGGTGAGCAGCTCGCTCTTGAGCTGGCCGTCGATCTGCTCGCGCGTGAAATCGCCCTCGACATTGCCGCAGACGTTGCTGTAGAAGAGCATGGGGTTGGTGATCTTATAGCTGTATTCGCCGAAGCAGCGGATGTTCACATCGATGTCCAGCCCGATGTTCTGATCCACCACGCGGAAGGGAACGCCGCCGGCCGTGCCGTATTTGTTGCCGGTCAGCTCCTTGGTGTTGAAGTAGTACACGCGCTGATCCTTGCCCGCCTGGCCGCCGAAGGAGAGGCGGTCGAAGGTCTCCTTGAGGATGGCCATCAGCTTTTCGCCGCTGAATTCGCCGTAGAACAGGCTCGGCTCGCCGTTGAGCTCGAACTTATACTCGCCCGGCTCCGCGCAGAAATCCACGATCTTGCCCTGGTCCACGATCATCATGCACTGGCCTTCGTTGACCACGATGATGGAACCGTCGGTGATGACGTTATCGTCTTCCGTCTTGCTTCCGCCGAAGCGGCCGTTCACGCGCTTGAGCGCCTTCGTGGCCAGCACGTCCGCCGGCATCGCGTCTGCATAAAAGAATTCTCTCCACTGGCTGGCCATAGTGCCGCCGATCGCGTTCAACCCTGCAGAAATCAGTCCCATATCTCTATCCTCCTGTACTTAATCTTTCTTATCCTGT
>JAUMYC010000183.1:878-4872 GCA_030528845.1 Eubacteriales bacterium | reverse complement strand
GAAGAAGGTCGTCAAGGAAAGCGGCCGCATCTTCATGTACGCGGAGAACTTCTGCTACGCGCCCGCCGTGCTCAAGACGGCGCAGATCGTCAAGGCCAAGGGCAGCAAGATCCTCTACATGCGCGCCGAGGAGGGCCACAGCGGCTCCCATGCGCCGCATGCCGCGCAGTGGAAGATGTCCGGCGGCGGTTCTTTCATCCGCCAGGGCTGCCATCCGCTCAGCGCCGCGCTCTTCCTCAAGCAGCTGGAAGCCGCCAACCGCGGCGAGACCGTGACGCTCGCCTCCGTCATGGCGGACGTCGGCGTGACCGCCGAATGCCTGAGCGAGGCGGAGAAGCACAATATCGCCGCCCGTCCGCTGGACGTGGAGGATCAGGCGAGCGTGCTCGTCTCCTTCTCCGACGGCACGAAGGCCAACATCACCGCCGGCGACTTTGTGCTGGGCGGCGTGCGCAACGTCGTGGAGGTCTACACCAACGACGGCAGCTACATCAACAACATCGCGCCCAACAACCACCTGATGGCGTATGACGTGGACGAGACGGCGCTTGAAAACGTCTACATGACCGAAAAGGTCGAGACCAAGGCCGGCTGGCAGCAGGTCTTCATCGATGAAAACTATGCCCGCGGCTACGTCAGCGAACTGCAGGACTTCATGGAATGCGTGGCCTATGGCCGCGAGCCGCTCTCCGGATTTGATCTGGCATACGATACCGCCAAGGTGGTTTATGCCGCTTATCTCTCCGCTGAGGAGGGCATTCGTGTCAGGCTCTGACGCAAGCAAACGGCAAACAGCCCACGCGCTGTTTGCCGTCGCCTTCTTCTTCTGGTTTTCCCAGTATGCCTACGCCTCCTATATCAACCCCGTGCTGCTGGAGAGCGGCGTGTCTGCGACATTCATGGGGCTTGTAGGCGGCATGTACGGCTTCGTTCAGCTGGTGCTGCGCATTCCGGTGGGCATCGCCGCCGACCGGCTCAACAAGCAGAAGTTTTTCGTCGTGCTCGGCTGCGTCCTTTCCCTGATCGCCGCCGTGGGCATGAGCATCAGCACCGCGCCCGTCAGCGTGCTCATCTTCCGCACGCTCGGCGGCGTCGCTTGCTGCTCCTGGGTGTGCCATACGGTGCTCTACAGCCGGTATTTTCCGGCGGGCGAGTCCTCCGGACGCATCACCCAGCTCAACACCGGCAGCTACTTTGGCCGCCTGGGCGCGTATGTGACGGTCGCGGCGTTCGTCGCGCTGTTTGATATGCGCATCGCGTTTGTCATCGGCGCCGTCGGCGCGGCGATCTCGCTGCTTCTGTGCGGCAAGGTGGAAAACGTGGGCACGGACGCGCCCTCCGCTTCTCTTGCCGGCTATCTGAGCGTGATGAAGGAAAAGAACCTGCTCATTTGCTCAGGTCTTGGCATTCTGGTCCAGTTTGTGGCCTTCGGCACGGAGTATTCCTTCGCCACCAACGTGCAGGTCGCGCTGGGCGCGACGGCGCAGCAGGTCAGCTATTTCAGCATCGCGCTGCTCGTCCCCTCCATCATCGCCAACTACATTGTCGGCCAGATGATCCTCAAAAAGCGCTCGCCCAAGGCGATCCTCTGCTTTGGCATGGCGCTGATGGCGGCGTACTGCGTCCTCACCCCGCGCGTCACGCAGCTGTGGCAGTTCTATCCCGTGCAGGCGCTCGCAGGCGTGGGCAACAGCTGCACCATCGCCGTGCTGCTGGGCCAGTGCGTGCGCCGCGTGCCCACGCAGAGCCGCTCCACGGCCATGGGTTTTTTCCAGGCGGCGTATGCCATCGGTCTGTCCGCCGGCCCGTCCGCGATGGGCGTAGCCATCGATCATTTCGGCTTTACGCCGTCCTTTGACCTGATGGCCGTTCTCGCCGTTCTGACCATCATCCTCTCCATCCGCTTCCTGCGAAGCGAAGAATAACGGCAACACCTTCACATTAAGGAGGAATCCCCATGCAGCATGAAACATTCCGCTATGCCTCCCTCAAGGAGATCGAGGACAAAAAGCAGGCGCTCGGCGTCGATTTCCCGATGAGCGAGAACATCCCTGCGCTCTTTGCCCCGCTTGATCTGGGCGGCGTCCGCGCCGAAAACCGCATCGCCTTCCAGCCGATGGAGGGCACGGACGGCACGCTCGCCGGCGCGCCGGATACGCTCACCTGCCGCCGCTATCTGCGCTTTGCCAAAAGCGGCGCGGGCCTGATCTGGTATGAGGCCGTCGCCACCGTGCCCGAGGGCCGCGCCAGCGCTCATCAGCTGATGGTGCACAAGGACAACATCGACGCCACCAAGCGGCTGCTTGACCAGATGCGCGAGACGAGCATGAAGGAAAACGGCTACGCGCCGGTAATCATCATGCAGGCGACCAACTCCGGCCGCTACTCCAAACCGCAGGGCTTCCCGGAGCCGCTGATCGCCTACAACTGCCCGCCGCTTGAGGATACGCCGCTTGACAAGTCCCGCATCCTCAGCGACGACACGCTGCGCCGCTATGAAGAGGCCTTTGCCGACGCCGCGCGCTTTGCGCAGGCCGCAGGCTTTGACGGCATGGACGTGAAGTGCTGCCACCGCTATCTGGCCTGCGAGCTGCTCAGCGCCTACACCCGCGAGGGCGAGTACGGCGGCAGCTACGAAAACCGCACCCGCTTCCTCAAGAACGCCTACCGCGCCGCCAAGGCCGCCATCACCGGCGATCTCTTCCTCACCAGCCGCTTGAACGCCTACGACGGCTTCGCCTATCCCTACGGCTTCGGCGTGAACGAGGGCAGCATGGAGCCGGATATGAGCGAGGCCATCCGCCTGATCGGCGAGCTGAAGACCGAGTTCGATATCCCGATGATCAACATCACCATGGGCAACCCGTACAAGAATCCGCACGTCAACCGCCCGTACGACAAGGGCAATTACGTCCCGCCGGAGCATCCGCTCGAGGGCCTTGCGCGCGTGATGAAGGGCGTCAGCGAGATTCAGCATGCCCTGCCGGATCTGCCCGTGCTCGGCTCCGCGTTCAGCTATCTGCGCCAGTTCTCCCCGAATCTGGCTGCCGGCATGGTGGAAGGCGGTCACTGCGCGATGGCCGGCTTTGGCCGCATGGCGTTTGCGTATCCGGACTTCGTCAGGGAACTGCGCGACACCGGCGCCATGAACGCCAAGGCGTCCTGCGTCACCTGCGGCGGCTGCGCCGTGCTGCTGCGCAGCGGCACGCCTGCCGGCTGCATCATCCGCGACAGGGAGGTGTATCACCTGTGAAAACCGCGCTTGTCACCGGCTCCTCCCGCGGCATCGGCCGCGGCATCGCCGATCTGCTGCTTGACAGCGGCTATACCGTCATCTACAGCGGCACGCGTCCCCAGCGCCCGGATAATCTGAGTGAGGACTGCGACTACATCGGCTGCGACATCTCCGACTCCGCCCAGCGCAAAGCCGCGTTTGACTATGTGCTTGGCCGCTACGGCCGCCTTGACGTGCTGGTCAACAACGCCGGCGTCGCGCCGCTCGTGCGCGCGGATATATTGGAGACGACCGAGGAGAGCTTTGACCGCGTGCTGGGCATCAACCTCAAGGGCACGTTCTTCATGTGTCAGGCCGCCGCCAACATCATGAGCGCCGCACTTCAAGAAAACCTTGAGGACTACACGCCCCGCATCGTCAATATCGGCTCCATGTCCGCCTACACCTCCAGCACCTCCCGCGGCGAATACTGCATCAGCAAGGCCGGCGTCTCCATGGTTACCACGCTCTTTGCCGACAGGCTCGCCGCGCTGGGCATCCCGGTCTTTGAGGTGCGCCCCGGCATCATCGACACCGACATGACCAAGGTCGTGCACGAGAAATACGAGAACCTGATCGCCGGCGGCCTCACGCCGATCCCGCGCTTTGGCAAGCCCGAGGACGTGGCAAAGATGGTGCTCGCCTGCTGCTCCGGCATGCTCGATTTCTCCGCCGGTCAGGTGCTCAACGCCGACGGCGGCTTCGCCATCCGGCGGCTGT
>JAUMYC010000183.1:0-868 GCA_030528845.1 Eubacteriales bacterium | reverse complement strand
GACATGCACGGCAGGAGGCGGACTATGAACGAGATCATCACCCGTACGGTCGTCATCGGCAGCGGCTGCGCCGGGCTCAACGCCGCAGACTGGCTCTTTGATCTGGGCGAAACCGACGTGCTGCTCATCACCGAGGGCATGAATTGCGGCACATCCCGCAACACCGGCAGCGACAAGCAGACCTACTACAAGCTCACCCTCTCCGGCGACGACGGGGACTGCGTAGGCGATATGGCCAAGACCTTCCTGCGCGAGGACGTGCACGGCGATACCGCGCTGTGCGAGGCGGCCAACTCCGCCAAGTGCTTTTTCAAGCTCGCGCTGCTGGGCGTGCCCTTCCCCTATAACGAGTACGGCGAGTACGTCGGCTATCAGACCGACCACGACGTGCGCAAGCGCGCCACCTCCGTCGGCCCGCTGACCAGCAAATACATGACCGAGGCGCTGCAGGCAAGCGTTACGCGCAAGGGCGTCCGCATCCTCGATCATACGCTCGCCTACGAAATCTGCACGGACGAAAACGGCGTGTGCGGTGTCAACTGTCTCAACACCGTCACGCGCCAGTGGCAGCATGTACGCTGCGCGCATGTCGTGCTGTGTACCGGCGGCCCGGCGCACATCTACCGCGACAGCGTTTTCCCGCTCAGCCAGCACGGCATGAGCGCCATGGCCTTTATATCCGGCGCCAAGGGCGCTAACCTCGACTGCTGGCAGTACGGTCTGGCCTCCACCGCGTTCCGCTGGAATGTGTCGGGCAGCTATCAGCAGGTCATCCCGCGCTATGTCTCCATCGATCAGGACGGCACGCAGCGCGAATTCCTCGCCGACGCGCTTGGCGAGGACGAGGCGATGGCGATGACGTTCCTCA
>JAUMYC010000020.1:4494-19041 GCA_030528845.1 Eubacteriales bacterium | reverse complement strand
GTCCGTGTGTCCAGTTTTTGTTGACTAGTGCAGCTTTGGCGCCTCTGCGGGGGCTTTGCCCCCGCACCCCCGCGAGCGCGCCCGAAGGAATGTGTTCTTTCATAGCAAAAGACCGATTGCGTTTGATTGCGCAGCCGGTCTTTTATCATTACTGAAAGAGTTTTAGAGGGGATTCCAAAGGGTCGATGACCCTTTGGCGGGAGTGCAGGGGGCGGAGCCCCCTGCCAAGGCGCGGGGCGAAGTCCCGCGCAGCAAAGGAACCCCAAATGGATATTTTCGAGAAAACCACGATTTTCTGCAGAACAGAATAACAGAGTTTTATGTACATACCCATAATAAGGGATTCCAAAGGGTCAATGACCCTTTGGCAGGGGTGCAGGGGGCGGAGCCCCCTGCAAGGGTGCGGGGCAGAGCCCTGCGCAACAGGGGTGCAGGGGGCAGAGCCCCCTGCCTTTCCTCCGTCATGCTTAATAGTTCCTAAAGCACTCGGAGCAGAGGGTCATGCCGTGTCCGATCGCATCATACTGGAACGCCTTTTTGCTCAGCTGGCTGCCGCCGCACATGCTCATCGCGTGGTACAGCGCATCGCCTTCGTTGAAGCAGACGGCCAGATTGCGCGTGTACGGGCCCATGCACTCGATGCACGGCGCGGCCTCGTGGTCGCGCACGGCCATGAGCTGGCTCATCGGCTCGAGTTCGCCTTCGGTGCAGAGCGCATCATAGTGGTAGACGCCGTTCTCGGCAAGGTGCACCTCGCGGTAAGCCCATTCGCTGTTGAGCGTGATCTCGTAGGTGCTCCAGTTGATCGAGATGATCTCATCGGGGGTCGGTTCATCGGCGTCGCCTTCTCTCCTAAGGCCGGAGCAGTACGGGCACAGCGAGGGCACATCGTATACCTTCACCGCATTTTCCAGCGTGGTGTACACCTGCATCACTTCGCCGCAGCATTCCTTATCCTTGTGGTAGAAACGGCCGCCTTCGTTGAGCCAGAACATCAGATCCAGATCGCGCACTGGCGCGCAGGTGAGGCAGATCTCGCGCTCGTATCGGCGGTAGGCCATCTGGCGGATCGTTTTGAGCATATCGTCCTTCGTGCCTGCGCCGCATTTTTCGGGATCCACATGGTAATACGGGTCAAAGGTGTATTCGTAGAGATATACATCGCCTTCAAACATGACGCCCTGATCATCATAAGTATTGGCTTCAAACGGCCATGTGAGCGCGTAGGCCTCTCTCATCTCATCTACAGTATGCCCTTCACGCACGAACGCGGGGTCGGTATATTCCGCATCGAGGCAGACCGGGCATGCGGTGCGGCCGTTTTCAGAGGCCACGCTCAGCGGGCCGTTGAGCCGGTTGCGCTCGCCCTGACAATAGGGGATGCAGTGGTAGAAAGCGCCGTCGGGATTGAACGAGTAATGGCCTTTTTCTTCGGTCTGCTCTGCGGCCTGCTCTTCGCCGCCGCCCTCGCCGGGCAGGTCTGTCTCGCCATCGGATATGCTCTGCGTCAGCGGGGTGAGCATGTCCGGCACGCCGCCGGGCCTGCCGATGGAGAAGAACACGGCCAGCACCGCCGCAAGGCAGACCACCACCGCCGCGCCGACCTTCATCAGCGGCACATGCGTTTGTTTTTCCGGCAGGGTCTCACAGGTCGTGTGGATGCGCCTGAGGAAGGCGTCGGGCATTTCCGGCGCCGCCTTTTCAAAATCGAAAGCGTTGTCATTTCTGTTCATGATGGACCTCCTTATCCTTCGGCGGCGAGCAGAGCGCGCAGTCGCCTGCGCCCCTCCTTCAGCCGCCATTTCACCGTCGTTTCCGGAATGCGCAGTATCTTTCCGATCTCGCCGACTGTGTATCCGCTCATATGCCTGAGCAGCAGCGGCATGGCATAGCGTCTGTCCATCCGCTGTATGGCTGCGAAAACATCGCCTTCGGCTGCATCCGGTGCGGCAATGTTTTCGGTCAGTTCTGTCGTGCCGGTGCGCTGCCTGCGCCTGAGCATGCCTCTGCATTCGTTGATCAGGATGCGGGTGAGCCATGTCTCGAAATGATCGGCATTGCGCAGGGTGTGCAGCTTGGCCCATGCGCGCAGCAGAGCCTCCTGCACAGCGTCCTCGCAGTCGGCGTTGCTGCGCAGGATACACCATGATATTTTGTACAGCTGTTTGGCGCAGCCGCTTGCCCGGCGGGTGAATTCGGCCTTGTCCAAAGGGATACCTCCTTCCTGCGCTGTGTTTCTAAAAAGGGTCGGACGTCCTTTTTTGTCCCTTTGCTTATTAGATAGCTCTTGCCGTGCCGGAGGGGAGATGCTGCGTGTAAATTCCGCGTTAAACGAAGGGCGGCTTTTCATTCTGCAGGGGAGGGGCGGCGCAAAAACATGCGCGCCCCGCTTGCGTTTCGCATGCGATTGGGCTACAATGGTACAAACCCGAAATTTAACAGGAAAGGTCGGACAGAATAATATGAAAATTCTTCAGGGCGGTCTTATCCACGACGCCATCCATCAGGAACCCTATATTGCCGATATCGCCATCGACGGCGGCAAGATCACGGCCATCGGCTCCTCCCTCCCCGTGCCGCAGGACGCCTGCGTGGCGGATATTTCCGGCCTGAACGTATATCCCGGCTTTATTGAGGCGCACGGGCATATCGGCCTGGACGGCTACGGCATCGGCTATGAAGGCTCCGACTATAACGAAATGGGCGATCCCGTCAGCCCGCAGCTGCGCGCGATCGACGGCATCCAGCCCTTTGACAAGTCCCTGCGCGAGGCGCGCGAGGCCGGCGTGACGACCCTTTGCGTGGGCCCGGGCAGCGCCAACGTGCTCGGCGGCACCTTCGCCGTCATCAAGCCCGTGGGCAGGCGCGTGGACGATATGTGCGTCATCAAGGAAGCGGCCATGAAATGCGCCTTCGGCGAAAACCCGAAGCGCTGCTACCGCGAAAAGGGCATCTCCTCCCGCATGAGCACCGCCTCCAAGCTGCGCGAGGCGCTGTTCAAGGCGAAGGAATATAAGAGGAAGGTCGACGCCGCCGAGGGCGACCCGGCCAAGATGCCCCCCTTCGACATGAAGATGAACGCGCTCCTGCCGGTGCTGGAGAAGAAGATCCCGCTCAAGGCGCACGCCCATCAGGCGGACGACCTCTTCACCGCCCTGCGCATCGCAAAGGAATTCGACGTGAACATCACCCTCGAGCATGTCACCGAGGGCCATCTCGTCGCCGATCTCCTCGCCGAGGAGAACGTGCCGCTGGCCGTGGGCCCGAGCCTTGGCCATGCCAGCAAGTTCGAGCTGCGCAATAAATCCTGGACGACCCCGGGCGTGCTCGCCAAGGCCGGCTGCCAGGTCTCCATCATCACCGATTCTCCGGTCATCCCGCAGAAGTATCTGGCCGTGTGCGCGGGCTTTGCCGTGAAGAGCGGCATGGACCCCTTCGACGCGCTCAAGGCCATCACCATCAACCCGGCCAAGCACATCGGCGCGGCCGACCGCATCGGCTCGCTCGAGGTGGGCAAGGACGCCGATATCGTTGTGACCGACGGCTGCCCGTTTGAGATCGGCTGCGTCGTCAAGCAGGTCTATATCGACGGCGTGCTGCAGCCCGAGGCGCTCGAGGACTGAGCTGCGCAAAAATCCGCGTTGACAAAAGGAGCGTATGGGAAAACGCGCGACTGCGGCAGATCGAGCGGTAAATAACTGCGCCGACCAAAGGAGCGCGAGGGAAAAATCCGCGCGCCTGCGGCAGACGGGGCCGCGAATACAAAAAAACTGCCCAAAGGGGCCGCCTGCACTCCGGGCGGCTCCTTTTCTGCCGCCTGCAAGCCAAAAGAAGCGCGATGTAACCTTTTGTTGCGCGTGTGCAACGTAAAAGCGGTGGCCGAAAGCGGCGGTTTTTGGTAGGATGGGGGAGCAAAACAGAGAAAAGGAGGCTTGGCCTATGAACCTTTCGGAGAAGATCGCGCGGCTGCGCAAGAGCGGCGGCATGTCGCAGGAACAGCTGGCGGAAAAGCTGGCCGTCTCCCGGCAGGCCGTTTCCCGCTGGGAATCCGGCAGCGCGATGCCGGACGCGGCGAATATTTTGCAGCTGAGCAAGCTCTTCGGCGTGACGACGGACTATCTGCTCAACGACGATTATCAGAGCGACCGGGACGTGCCCGCCGTCCGCTCCACACGGGATCTTGCTGCGCGCAGGATCGCCGTGGTCGCGGGGCTGTGCGTCGCGGCGTTCGGCGCGCTGGGCAATCTCGCGATCTACAGCGTCTCCCGCTTTGTGGAGGTGATGATCCCCAAGATCGTCGAAGAAAGCGGAACGACCCGATATCATTGGGACTCGCGGATCACGGGCCTGAGTTATCGCTATTTCGTCCGCGAATACGACCTGGAATTTCTCGTCGGGCTCTTCTGGGCGCTGACCGTCGCCGGCGTTGCCGCAGTCGTTCTCTCTGGGAAGAGAGGCGAACGGCTGCGGGAGAAGCTGCGCGCGCTGGTAGCCCGGAGAAGAAAATAAACGCCCCGCCCGGCCGCGCCTGTCCTTTGTCAAAACCTGCCGCCGCCAATTGCTGGAAGCCGCGTTGACCTGCGCCTGCCCGCCGCGCTACAATATTCTCCAGAGCATGCTCCCATTTCCTGTTTTTTAGGAGGGGATACGAAAGATGAACGCAGGCAGGAAATTGCTGGCGGCGCTGTCCGCCGCGGCGCTGCTGCTGCCCGGCGCAGCCCGTGCGCAGGCCGCACGCTATTACAGCCCGAACGGCTATTTTTTGACGCAAGGCCCGGCGGAGGGTTTTTCCGACGCGCTCGGGCAGGAGCTCATCGCCGAGGTGAACGCGGACAGGCTGCGCTACGGCCTCGGCACGCTGCGCGAGGACGCCGCGCTCAGCCGCGCCGCGCAGACCCGCGCGAAGGAGATCGCGCGCCATTTCAGCCATACCCGGCCCGACGGCACGAGCTGGTCGAGCGTGTATTCCGGCGCATATGCGGAGAACATCGCGCGCGGCTATGCCACGGCGTACAAATGTCAGGCGGCGCTCATGTCCTCGGCAGGGCATCGGGCCAATGTGCTGCGCGCGCATTACACGAAGATCGGCACATGCGCCTACACGGTGAACGGCGTGACCTATTGGGTGCAGCTCTTCGGGCGCTGAAGAGAGCAAACCAGCCTGGACCATTGCGGTCCGGGCTGGTTTTGTCTCGAACTGGAATTTATAGATTTAACCGTAATACTATCTCGTCGTCGTTCATTTCTCCGGTTTCGGCAAACTGATACTTATGGTATAGTGAAAGCGCGGATGTATTGCTTTCCTTGGTAGATAACAAAATATGGTCTGCACCATGGCTTTTGAAGTAATCGATGATCTTTTCTAAGGCGACAGAACCATATCCGTTCCCCTGCGAATCCTTATCGATCATAAAACGCCAGAGCCAATATCTATCATTCGGGTCACTTGAAGTAAGCTCAAAGGCAAACATGGTAAAACCGATGATTCTTTCGTCGGCATAGATCGCAAAGGGTCGTGCTGTCTCTCTATATTCTTTGCTGGCTGCAATTTCTAAAGAAGATTTGTTTGACGCTATATATTGCTTTTGACTATCTGATACTTCCAATAATTCGACTGCAGCTTTATTGGCATCATCAATGGTCCGCAATTCAAGATGCATTGTATCTCTCCGTCAAATTCGAGTTTGTCAGTCTCTTCAACAGCATTCGATCACACAGAATATTCCTGTATAACAACGGGGACGGCACGTTCCGCTGCTGTCCCCGTTCGGTCTGTATTTTCGTGTTTTTGGATAGGATCAGCCGGGCACGGAGGGCGCGCGGCCTGCGGGGGCGAGCGAACGCAGCAGCGCGTCGGCTTCCTCCCGGCTCATTTCCTGCAGGAAGGAGCGGCCGCGGCCGAGCTTTTTCGCCAGCATTGCGTACGCCTCCGGACAGAGCGCGCCCAGCAGCGCCGTCGCGGCTACCTTGCGCGAGGGATAGAGCGCCAGCGAGCGCAGCATTTTCCGCCCGCCGGTCAGCCGCGCAAAGCGCCTTGCGTCGCCGGGGGAGGGCAGCGCCATGCACGCCTGCCAAAGCACCGCCCAATACAGCCGCGCCTTGTACCATTTTTGAAACTGCGCGGCGCAGGGCAGCTTTTTTTCGGCCAGAAAGGCGCACAGGGGATCGGCCAGCTCGAGGCATTGCACGCGCTGCGCGTTAAAGCGCATCATGGCCGAGCCCTCTGCCTGCCGATAGCCGTACAGCACGCAGGGCATCTCGTACAGGTCCTGCGCGCAGGCGACGGCGCGCACGATCAGGTCGTAATCCTCGTAATAGGCCCGCCCTTCGGCAAAGCGCAGATCGTTTTGCATTAGGAAATCGCGTCGGAACAGAAAGCCGTAGGGGCCGAAGAGCTTCGGATCGGCCAGAAACTGCCGCAGCAGGTCGTCTCTGTCCGCCCGTTCGGGCAAAACGCCCTGCGCCGGGGGGAGCTGCTCCGCCTGCGCGGGCACGCGGGTGAAGGAAAAGCGCAGGACGTCCGGCTGCGCCTGCGCGCAGAGGGAGAGCACCTGCACATAGTTCGGCGCGAGCAGGTCGTCCGCGTCCGCGAAGGCGACGTATTCGCCCTGCGCGGCCTCGAGCCCCGCGTTGCGTGCGGCGCTCACGCCGGAATTGGGCCGGCTCAGGATGCGGATGGGGAAGGCTTCTCTCTCCTGCGCGGCGCGCAGAAGAGAAAGGCTGTCGTCTGTCGAGCCGTCGTCCGCGAACACGGCCTCGAACGCGCCCGCAGGGGCGTTTTGCGCGCGCAGACAACGCAGCAGCCCGGGCAGGCGCGCGCTTTCGTTATAGACGGGGACGATAAGGGAGATCATCTTGCGGCCGCCTTTCCGCGCGCGGCTTTGAGCCGGGCAAACAGCCCCGCAAAGCGCGTCTTGACGAACGTGATGACCACGCTCTGCAGCCATGCCCAGAGCACGAGCCGCCTGCGCAGCGGGAAGAACATCAGCCGCAAAAGCGCCGTGCGCGGCCTGGCGAGGGCGAAGGCCTCGCGGGCGCGGGGCGCGTGCAGCATGGCGCGGATGCGCCGCAGCTTTTCGCCAAGGGGCATTTTGCAGAGGGGGTTGGTCAGGTTTTCGATGCAGCCCACGAGCCGCTCGGCATAGCGGCGCGCGAGGAATTCGCGCTCGACCGGGCCTTCGAGCCCCCAATGGGCGTACAATTCGCGCAGCCAGCCGTCCTCCTCCTCGCGCTTTTCGTACATCTGCGGCACATATTTTGCCGTTTCGGATTCCGCGCGCGAGCGGGTGAAGTGATAGTACACGCCCTCGTCCACGGCCACTGCGTTCACGTCGCGCAGATAGGCGAGGTTGAAGGGCAGGTCGTCCCAGAAGGTGGCGGGGAAGCGGATGTGCAGCCGGTCCATGCGCTCGGCCAAGAAGAGCTTGTTCCACGGGGTGTAGAGCAGGTTGTTGTCAAAGAGCGCGGCCGCATGCGCGCGGAATTCGCCCGCTGTCTGATAAAGGGCGGACGGCGCGCGGAGGATCTGCCTGTGCATGCCGCCGGGCGCGTCCGTGTCGATGGTGAAGCCGCACACGACCAGCTCCGCCTGCGTTTCCTCGGCAAGCTGCGTCATGCTGCGCAGCATGTCCGGCTCCATCCAGTCGTCCGCATCGCAGAAAAAGCGGTATTTCCCCCGGGCGATCTCCATGGCGGCGTTGCGCGCGGCATGCGCGCCCCGGTTGGTCTGATGCAGCACGCGCACGCGCTCGTCTTTGCCTGCGTACAGATCGCAGATCTCTCCGCTGCGGTCGGGCGAGCCGTCGTCCACGAGGATCAGCTCCAGAGAGCGCAGCGTCTGGCCGAGCACGCTCTCGACGGCGCGCGGCAAAAAGGCTTCCACCCGGTACACGGGCATGATCACGCTCACCAGCACGGCCTATTTTCCCTCCCTGCGCTTGAAGCCCTCGGTGGATTCCGGGGTGAAGAAGACCAGCAGCGTCTTGGCCAGGAGCTTGATATCCAGCCACACGCTGTAGTTTTCGATGTAGGTGATGTCCATCATCAGCTTGTCGCGCGGCGAAGTGTTGTATTTGCCTTCGATCTGCGCGTAGCCCGTCAGGCCCGCCTTCACGCGGTCGCGGTAGGCGAACTCCGGCAGGTCATAGGTGTACATTTCGATGTTCTCGAGCATCTCCGGGCGCGGCCCGACCAAAGACATATCGCCCGCGAGGATGTTGATGAGCTGGGGTAGCTCGTCCAACCGCCAGCGGCGCAGCACCCGGCCCGCCTTCGTCACGCGCTCGTCGTCCACCTCGGCGCTGTATTGCCTCTGCGTGCCGTCGTGCTCCTTCATGGTGCGGAATTTAAGCATATAAAAGACGGTGGCGTCGCGCGTGATGCGCTTCTGCTTGAAGAACACGCTGCCGCCGTCGCAGGCCTTCACGGCGACTGCGCAGCCGAGCATGACCGGGCTGAGCAGCACCAGCGCCAGAGAGGAGAGGCAGATGTCTATGGTGCGCTTGATGAAGCGCTGCGTGCCGGTGAGCCCGTGCTGGTGGTGAGAATGCATGAGCACGTCGTCGAGCATATAGGGCTGCGAGTGCGTGGAGACGATGTTTCCGATGTTGAGGTCGAAATAGAGCACTTTTTTGTGCTTGTAGGCGTAGGCGATCAGCTCCTGATGCGCGGCGGGGGGCAGATGATAGAGCACGACGGCCTCGGCCCGCTTGACGTGCCCGCGCACGTCCTCGTCCGTATAGAGGATGCTGTCGTCCACGCGGAAATGCTTTGCATGGCTGGAGAGTTTGGAGAAGATGATCTCCCTGTCTTCCTCGCTGCCGGTGATCACGCAGGCGGACAGCGGCGGATGCAAGGAGAAATAGACCCTGTCGCCGATGGCGCAGAACAGGGCGATGACGACGACCTGCACGGCAAAGGCGGCCAGCAGCAGCAGCGCGTCGATATCGAACAGGATGAGAAAATCGTTATGCCCGTCGTTCACGTTCATGATCTGCAGCTCGATATACGCCGCCAGATCGGAAAAAAGCGCGATGAGCACCATGGAGGAGAAATTGGAGCGCGCGCGTATGATGCCCGGGCGGTAGCCGCCGTAGATGCGCGTGAAGAGGTATTCGTAGAGAACGAAGGAGAGCAGAGTGATGCCGGAGGTGCGGCTCAGGTGCAGGATGGGCTTGTTGGTGAAGGAGAGGATGAGGAAGAAGGAGAGGGTGATCAGCGTGTACAGGGCGATGCGGAACAGCCCCAGCAGCACTTCCTGCCGGTGCGCTTTCTGTCGGAACATACGCTGCGTCCTCCTCCTTTCCCGGCGCGGCAGCCGCGCATTGTGATATGTGCGTATAGTATACTACAGAAGCGTTCGGCACAGCAAGCGTACTGCGGTGTTCTTGGAAAGAGAAAACGGAAAACAGGGAAAGAAGCCGCGCTTCTCTCCCTGTTTTGTGGTTTTTGTGTGTCATTTGCTCACCAGCACAGCTCCATGCCGTCGCGCGCGACGGTGACGGGGTGCGCGCCGCTCCGGTCGAAAAAGCGCTGATACTCGGCGTGCGTCCAGTCGTGCTTGTGGTTGATATGCGCGGCGAAGATGCGCGTTTGGCCGGTCACGGCGCCGCATTTTTCCAGCGCCTCCACCTGCCGGAGGAAGAGCGTTCCGTTGAGATGCTGCGTGCCCTCGGGGAGCTCGGCCGAGCCGAAGGTCGCGTCCATGATGAGCAGATCCAGCTTGGCACCGGAGAGCGCCTCGAGCGATTCGGGCTCATACAGGCCGGTGTCGAGCGCCCAGAGCAGCCGCCTGCCGCCCTGCTCGATCAGATAATGCATGCTGCGCTCGCCGGGGGCCGCGCCGGGGTGGTTGCCGCGCACGGTGAAGACGCGCTTGTCTCCGGCGGAGAAGGTCTCGAAAAAGTCATGCGGCCGGAAGGAGTACCAACCCTTTTCCGCGGCGGAGAGGACGTCCTTTTTTGCGGCGGAGGCGATCAGCCCGCGCACGCCCTGCAGGCCGTCATAGGCAGCGCGGGAGAGATGCACGCAAAAGGGCGTGTCGCTCGTGCGGGACATGGTGACGACGTTGAGGTTGGTCAGGGAAAAATGGTCTTCGTGGCTGTGGGTGATGAACACGTCGCGCAGAGCGCAGAGGTCTACGCCGAAATCCTGACAGGAGGCGAGCACGTCCGGCCCGAAATCGAGCATGGTGTGCTCGTCGAAGAAAAAGCAGGTGCGCCGCCTGCGCTCGGCAGGGTCGCGCCGCGCGTGTTCGCACAGGGGGCATTTGCAAAAGGGGTTGGGCAGCAGCTCCGCCGCGCCCGTGCCGAGAAAACGCATGGTCCTTCAGCTCCTTTCGGAAGACACGCCCGGCCAGAAGCCGAGCTCCTTTGCGGAGACGAGATAAAAGAGCATGGTGCTGGAATACCACGGGGAGCTCTCGGAGGGCTCGCCCGTGAAGGGGTCGAGCTCCTGCCCGAAGGGGCGCGCGGAATCCGTCCACGCGCTGAGCCAGCGGCGCATGTTTTCGTGCAGCTCGTCCTCCAGGCCGTAATGCTTCATCCAGCGCAGCGTGCGCAGCATGGTCAGCCCCTGAGAATAATAGCCCCAGGAATTGCCGGGCAGGCGGCGCTCGAAGAGCGGATCGGCAGAGGAGACGGACGGCCACGGATAAGGGGTGTCGAATTCGGCCCCATGGCGGAAGTAGCGGTCGAAGATGGAATGCACGAGGCAGCGGCCGAGCACCTTTTCGCTGAAGACATTGGTGACGGAGATGGAGCGGCATTTGCGCATGACACCGTTTTTGTCTACGTCGTAGAAGAAGAGCTCCTGCGGGTCGAGACAGGTGTCGAGCAGCAGCTGGCGGGTGCGCGTGGCCTGCAGGATCCAGTGCAGGTTGTCCTCGGCGAGGCCCAGCTGCGCAGCCATTTTGGAAAGGGCCGTGCGGTCGCCGAAGAAGACGGCGTTGATATCCGGCGCGATCACGGGCGCGACGGGGCAGAGGGCAGGGCCGTCGCCCTCGCTGCCGTGGTGGCGCATGCCGTCGAGGCGGGCGGAGTTGTCGTGCCCGGTGTCGTAGCCGCAGTGCATTTCGATCAGGCCGGAGGAGCCGTTGCGGTGCTCGCACAGCCATTTGTCCCAGAGGCAGCATTTTTCATAGGCCTCGCGCAGGAATTCTTCGTCGCGGGTGGTCTCGTACACTTCCCATGCAAGGGAGGCGAAGGAAACGCATTCCTGCAGCTGGCCGTAGCCGGTCTTCTCCTGCCAGACATAGCAGGGCAGGCGGCCGTCCTCGCGCTGGTGGTCCAGAAAGAGGCGGATATAGGCCTTGGCGACGTCCCATTCCCCGGTGAGGGAGGCCCAGACGAGCCCGTCGTAGACGTGCTCGAGCCAGACGCCGGGGTAGGCGTCGGAAATATAGACGACCGGGCCGCGGCTGTCCGCGATGGCGCGCAGGTGTACCTCGCGCAGGCGGCGCAGGGCTTGTTCGCAGTGCTGTACGATCTGCTCGCGGGAGGGCATGCTGTACATGGGCTCGTTCCTCCTTTATTCCGCCTGCCAGCGCAGGGAGGCGAAGTATTCCGTCATGCCGGTGAAGGAGCGCATTTTTTCGATGCGCGGGCCGCCTTCGGGCATGCCGGAGCTGACGTGGATGAGCAGATGGTCGCCGAGGTCGGCCTGCACCTTGTCGTGCTGCGGGAAGACATTGGCGGAGAGGAAATAGGCATAGCGCACGAGGCGGTAATCGCCCCAGAATTTGTTTTTGATGCCCGCGACGCAAAGCCCGCTCTGCACGGCTTTGCAGATGGCCCCGGCGGAGAGCTCTTCGGCAAAGGCGACGGTGTAGTTGCCCGGCTCGAGCCTGCCGCCGACGAGCTGGTGGGTGTCGGAGGAGCCGACCACGGGCATGGCGGGCTGCTGCTGATAATAGGAGATCTGCAGCTGCGTGCCCTCCTCAAAGGCGCCGCCGGCGATGAGCTCGTAGACGTCGAAGGTCCTGTGGTCAAACAGATAGGCGGTCACGTCTTCGTGGTGCTGGAGCGTGCCCAGATGCACCCAGAAGGGATGGCAGAGGATGGACACGCCTCCGCGCTCGCGGATGCGGTCGAAGACCTCCATGGAGGCGGCGGCCATCCATTTGTCGTCCTCGCTCATGGGCTCGTCGATGGTCTCCATGCGCGCCTTCACGGCCCTTTCGTAGCCCTCGGGGTCGTTTTCGTACCATTCGGTCACGCCCGCGTTTCCGCCCATGTTGATGATGTGCACGAGGTTGCCGGGCGTGTGGATCTCCTCGCCGGGGATGACCAGATAGGGGATGTTCAGCGGGTCGAATTTCGCCTTCGCGTCCGCAGAGGAGGAATAGCAGCGGTGGTCGGTGATGACGCAGTAATCATAGGCCCTGCGGCAGCAGTTCGCCGCGCGGTATTCCGGGCTCTCGCGCCCGTCGGAGAAGCAGGTGTGCATGTGGTTGTCGCCCTTGTAGGGGGTGAGGCGGAAGAGGTCTTCCTCAAGGGAGCAGAGTTCGTACTGCTCGAGCTTTTCGCCGTTGCGCGTAAGGGTGCACAGCCAGCGGTCCTCCTGCGGGAAGAAGACGTCCAGCCGCAGCAGGCCGTTCTCTTTGCGCATCTCGTGCGCGCTCTCAAAAAAGGCAAAGCGGCTCTCGTCAAAGGCGCGGCCGGCCTTCTTTGCGCTGTAGCGGCGCAGGCCGGAATAGGCTTCGATCAGCAGCTCGTAGCGGTCCCCTTCGCAAACGGCGACCGGGCCGAGCGGGGCAAGGGCGATGGAGACATTGGTATTCACCGGAAAGACGATATGTCTGGGCTTGAAAAACATAGGGGCAAACCTCGTTTCGTTTGTAATGCGGGGGCTGTTCGGTGTCTCCATTATAGTACATTTCCCGGCGAAAAACACCCCCGCCGGGCGAATTTTGCGGCCGCGGCGGGGGCCTGCGCGTGCGTTCACGCAATTGCGGTTGACAAGGCATAGGCTTTCGGATAGGATAGACAGAAGAAAAACGCCGAAAAGGAGATATATAGAAATGAAAGTAAATCCGCTCAAGGGCATGAAGGATTATCTGCCGGAGGAGATGCGCCTGCGCGATTTTGTGCAGGGCAAGATCCTCGAAGTATACCGCGCCAGCGGCTTTGAGCGCATCGCCACCCCCATGCTCGAGGATATGGAAAACCTCGACAAGAGCGAGGGCGGCGACAACCTGAACCTCATCTTCAAGGTGCTCAAGAGGGGCGATAAATTGGAAGCCGCGCTGGCCAAGGGCGAGGAGAAGGCGCTTTCGGACATGGGCCTGCGCTACGATCTGACTCTGCCGCTCTCGCGCTATTATGCGGCGAACCGCGCCAACCTGCCCGTGCCGTTCAAGGTCATCCAGACCGACCGCGTCTTCCGCGCCGAGCGCCCGCAGAAGGGCCGCATGCGCGAGTTCGTGCAGTGCGACATCGACATCCTCGGCGACGAGAGCTACAACGCGGAGATCGAGCTGATCGACGTCACGGCGCGCGCGCTGCTGGCCATCGGCTTTACCGATTTCACCGTCAATATCAACGACAGGCGCATGCTGCGCGGCATGCTCGCCGCCATGGGCTTTGCGCCCGAGACGCTCGACAGCGTCTGCATCACCTTTGATAAAATGGACAAGATCGGCCCGGACGGAGTGAAGGCCGAGCTGACCGAAAAGGAATATCCGGCCGCGGCCATCGAGGCGCTGGACGGCTTCCTGCGCGCGGGCGATTTCTCCATCGAGCGCGTGACGTCCCTTCTGGAGGACAAGGCGCAGGCCGAGAGCCTGATGGCCATCATCAACACCGTCCGGGCTCTCTCCGGCGGCTCCTATGCCATCGAATACAGCCCCTCCCTCGTGCGCGGACAGGGCTATTACACCGGCGTTGTCTTTGAGATCACCTGCGCGGCGTTCTCCGGCGCGGTGGCCGGCGGCGGCCGCTACGACGGCATGATCGGCAAGTTCATCGGCCAGCAGGTGCCTGCTGTGGGCTTCTCCATTGGTTTTGAACGCATCTGCGGCATTCTGCTCGAGCAGGGCTACAAAGCCCCCGTGGCCGAGCGCATGGCGCTGCTCTATCGCAGCGGCGAGGCCGATTTCGCCCAGGTGCTCCAAAAGGCCGCGCGCCTGCGCGAAAATTATGCCGTGACCGTGCTGCCGCAGCAGAAGAAGCTGGGCAAGCAGCTGGGCGCGCTGGAGGCCGCGGGCTTCTCCGCCGTGGCGTTCTATGATAACGAGGAGATCAAGCAGCTGGGCCAGAAGTAAGGGGTTACGTTAGGGGCGCTGCCCCTAAGACCCCGCTTAAGGGACATTGTCCCTTAAGAATCCCATATTGGGGGAATAATAAAAATAAGGGATGCTATTCGCAAAGAACAGCATCCCTTTTGCGTAAAGGAGAATGGGTATGGTCGGGAAATATCCGGTGATCACGCTGTGCGGCAGCACGAAGTTTAAGGACGAATTCATGGCGGCGCAGAAGAGATTGACGCTTGCGGGGAATATCGTTATTTCTGTCGGGCTCTTTGGGCACAGCGGCGACAGCGAGGTGTGGG
>JAUMYC010000020.1:0-4484 GCA_030528845.1 Eubacteriales bacterium | reverse complement strand
GCCCTTACGCAGACGAAAGAGATGCTCGACGACATGCACAAGCGCAAGATCGACATGGCGGACGGCATTTTTGTGGTGAACGTGGGCGGCTATATCGGCGAGAGCACGCGCTCCGAGATCGAATACGCCCACGCGCACGGAAAGACCGTCGAGTATCTGGAGCCGTGAGGGGAATGTCAGGGGCGCTGCCCCTGAACCCCTTAAGCAGTCCATCTGTTGGGATAAAACAAAAAGAAGGTATGTCGGTCTGACGGACGGCATGCCTTCTTTTTTACGATGGATATTCTAACCCCGTAATTGAGAAATCCAAGGCGCTGCGCCTGATTCGAAGAATCAGCCGTCAGCGGTTTCCCTTTGGCGAGGGTTCGGGGCGGGCAGCCCCGGCGTAATTTCTCACACGCCATAATGAACGACCGCACAGCCTCTGTGTTCGATCTATCCCTGTAGGGGCGGGCCTTGCGCCCGCCCGTCTCGTCGCATTCTTCACGATCTCGGGCGACCGCAAGGGTCGCCCCTACGGAGCGGCTCGACAACGCTCTTTTCTTCTTTCCGACAGGTCACACGCCGAAGCGATACTCGCTTTCGGGCCTGTCCTTGGGCGCGAGGGCGAAGGTGCGGATCACGATATCGGCCACCTCGTCGGGCGAAAGGTTCGTGTTGTCAATCTTGAGATGGTTGGGGAACCAGACCTCGCCCTCGTTGGAATTGAGACGGTATTTTTCGGCGTCGTGCAGAAGGTTCGCACGGCTCCAGTTCACGTCGCGCTTGGAGGGTTTGCGCTCCATGCGGTGCGGCGTTTCGTTGCGTGCAAGGCGTGTCTCGACATCGGCGCGCAGCTCCACGAAATAGAACCGGCCGCCGCTGGCCTCAAACTGCGCGGCGAGCGCAGTGAGATACTCGCGCTCGGAGGGCATATCGAACGCGCAGACATAGGTGAAGAGCAGATCGACGTCGTGCTTGACGGCCAGATCGAACACCTGCCGGCGGAAAACACCGCCGAATTCGCGCTGGGCGGGAGTGTTGAAGCCGAAGATACGATCGGAAATTTCGATGCTGTCGTGGTTCATGGTCATATTCCAGTGCAGCTTGTCGCGCAGGCTTTCGGCGACGGTCATTTTGCCCACGGCCTGCGGCCCGCAGACGACGATCAGATTGGCCATGCTCAGCCCTCCTTTCGGATATAAAAGAAAAACTCCTGAACCAAAGGATTCAGGAGTTTGGTGCGCCATCAGGGACTCGAACCCGGGACACCCTGATTAAGAGTCAGGTGCTCTACCAACTGAGCTAATGGCGCATGCCGTTCGGAACGAAAAATAGTATAGTACATCCGAACGGAAAAGTCAATGCAATTCCACATTTCTTAACATGGAAATTTGCCTCAGCCCATCTGCTTGAGGAAGAAGATGAGCAGCAAATGCAGCGGGTAGAAAAGATAGAACACGCTGCGGGGCATTTTGAAATGCCTGTCCATGGGCAGGTAGATCAGCGGCAGGGCGAGCATGGCGTAGAGCTGTATGCCAAAATGCAGGTCGTAAAAGACGATGCTGTAGCCGCTGCCGGCCCAGAGGAGCATGAACCCGCCCACCCACACAAAAGAGGCGAGGGGCTTGTCGATGAAAGCCCAGAACAGGAGCATGAGCACGATGCCGTTGAGGCCGTAGCTCATGGCCAGATAGCCGCGTCCGTCGATCCAATAGATGAAGAAGGCCAGCAGCGCGGTCAGGACGTATTTTTTCTCTTTTAAGGTCCAGATGACCAGCGCGCCCAGCGTGAGCGCGAAGAGGATGTTGCAGGTGCGCAGAGAATAGAAATACCACTTCAGCGCGTCGAGCAGGGGGTTGGCGAAGGTGAGCCGGTCCATGAGCATGTTGGTATGGCCCATGGCGAGGCAATAGATGGGCTGCGATACGACGCCCGTGAGGAAGAGGCGCAGCACATAGGAGCGCATCGAGCGCGTGTAGCAGCAGCCCGCCGCCAGCGTGTAGCAGAAGATGGGGAAGGCGAGGCGGCCGACGATGCGCATGCTGCTCACGCCGGGGAACAGCGCCGCGCCGAGGTGGTCGATGAGCATGGAAGTGATCGCGACGAGCTTGAGCAGGTCTGTCTCCCGGCTCAGGCGCACTGCGCGCGTCTTGGACATGAAAAAGTCCTCCTTATTTGAATGCGGTTCGTCATTCCATATTGCCGGGCTTGGGCAGCTCGATCCAGAAGCGGCGCTGGCGCGCGCCGGTCGGCGAGACGTAGGGGGCGTCCTCCTTGCCGGAGCAGGAGAGGATGGTGGCGGCGGAGGCGATGTTGTCCTCGTCGCAGGTGAGCAGCGCCCTGCGCACGTCGCGCTCGGCGATCTTGTTCAGCGCGCAGCGCAGCTGCGCCCGGCCATAGCCCTTCCGGCGCTCCGAGGGGCGGATGGAATAGCCGATGTTGCCCGCCTCGTTGCGCAGCGCGTCGTTGAGCTCCGGCCGGATCGCCACGAAGCCCACGAGCCTGTTCTCCGGCATGAGCACGCTCAGATAAGTGCGCTGGGGCACTTTGCCGGCGGGAAGGCCCTCCGTCTGCGCGCCGCGGGCGATCTTTTCGAGCCATTTGGCATAGGGAAGACGGTTCGCTCCGGAGGAGCCGTAGACGAATTCTTCCCCATTTTCCTGAAATTCTTCGAGCATTTCGATCACGGCCTGCTCGTCGGCAGGAGAGGGCCTGCGCAGGATGACCCTGTTGCCCGTGGGGATCCAGAAGCGCCGATGCGGGATGCCCAGCTCGTCCACGAAGGTGAGGTCCTCTTTGCCGCCCTGCGAGAGGATGGTGGCGGCGGAGGCGCGGTTGCTCTCGGCGCAGGTGAGCAGCGCCTGCGGGATGCCGCGTTCGCGCAGCCACGCCAAAGCCATGCCCAGCTGTCTGTGGCCGAGGCCTCTGCGGCGCATGGAGGGGCGGATGCAGTAGCCCGTGTTGCCGGCGATGCGGAAGAGGGCGTCGTTGAGCTGCGGGCGCAGCGCGATATAGCCGATGAGCCGCTCCTCCGGCAAAAGCACGCCGAAGCGCACATACTGCGGCACGTTTTCCGGCGGGGCGGAGTGCGCGTAGCGGTCCATTTTGACCAGCCACTGCTCGTAGGAGGAATCGCCCGCGCCGCCGCTGCCGTAGAGAATGGTCTCGCCGTGGTCATGAAACTCTGCGATCATCTCCTCCGCGTCGGCCTTGCGGGCGAGGGTCGGCGCGCGCAGGGCCACCCGCGTGCCGGTGGAGATCCAAAACCGACGCGTGACGACGCCCTCCGGGGAGATATACGGCCTGTCCTCCACCGCGCCCTGCGAGAGCATCGTGGCGGCGGAGGCGTGGTTTTCCGTGGAGCAGGTCAGCAGCGCCCGCTCTATGCCCGCCTCGCGGCATTTTTCGATGGCGAGGCCGAGCTGCGCGCTGCCGCAGCCCTTTCTGCGCTCCGAGGGGCGCACGCTGTAGCCGATGTTGCCGCCCGTCTGCAAAAGCGCTTCCGTCAGCCGCCAGCGCACGCTGATCACGCCGAAAATGCGCGGGCAGCCCTCTTTTTTGAGAAAATAGCAGGAGGAGGGGACATAGCCCCTGGGCAGCTCTTCGCCCTGTTCGAAGTGCTCGACCCGGCCGAGCCATTCGTCATAGGGCATTTCGCCCAGACCTGCGCCGCCCTCTATGGGCAGGCCGTCCGCGCGCGCGCATTCCCGCGCAAAGAGCAGCGCGTCCTGCCTGTCGTATGCAGTCGGCCGGGCTAAAATCCATTCCGCCATATCGTAATCCTCCGCCGTTTCTGGTATACTTTCTTACAGGTGTTTTTTGCGTTTGATATTTGGCTTAGTATAGCAGAAAAAGAGGTGCTTGTGTTGAATAAACCAAAAACTTACCTTCGCGTGCTCGGCTCGTCGAACTGGTGTCCCACGCCGGGCTGCGACAGCTCCTCCTTCACGATCTCGGACAGGATCATGGTGGACACGGGCTGGTATGCCGTGCCGAATATGCTCAACCACGCTCTTGAGCCGCTGGAGATGCCGCTGGTGCTCTTTACGCATATGCACGCCGACCACGCCATGGGCCTGCCGCAGCTGCTGCTCTATTGGCGCGTACACAACAGGGGCGATATCAGGCCGCTGACGCTGGCCGGGCCGAAGGAGATGCTGCGCTCCACCTATGAAAAGGCGTTTGAGTACGCGCTGTGCGATTCGCTCGACCCCGCGCCGGACTACGGCGAGCCGACTCTGCTCGAGCTTTCCGGCGGCGATGCGCTCGAATACGCGGGCATGAAGATCGAAACGCTCGCCTCCGACCACGCCGTGCCGGGGCTGGTCTATCGCATCACCGACCTGGAAAGCGGGCATGTGCTGTGCATTTCCGGCGATACGACCTACAGGCCGGAGTACGGCGCGTTTTTCAGGGGCTGCGATCTGCTTTTGTATGAGTGCTCCATGGGGCGCGGGCCGGTTGACCCGGCCGCCAACGAAAAATGCCGCCATTCAAGCGCC
>JAUMYC010000182.1 GCA_030528845.1 Eubacteriales bacterium | reverse complement strand
TTCGCTCCGCCGCTGCGCTTCCGTGCCGCGCGGAACGTTGTATATAATACCACGCAGGTCATCATGTGTCAATACATTTTTTTCAACTTTCTTCAATCTTTTTTAATCCTTAATCGATCGTTCGATTTCAGTCTTGAAAAGTTCTCCAAAAGACGTTCTTCTCATACCAAAAGAAGCTATTTTTCCTTCTGGTTTTTTTCCAGATCCGCCAAAATCTCCGCCGCGAAGGACGGCAGCAGCTCCATTTTGGCGACGAGTGAATCCGGTTTTCCCTCCGGATCGTCCTGCTCATAAGGCAAAAAATATGTATCTGCGCGCACTTTTAACTTGGAAATTGCCTCCGCGCTCGTGCTCAAGCCGTCGTTTGTCGAGATCGCAAGCAGTACCGGCCTCCTGTTTCGCCACTGTGCCTTGCACGCCATTGCGACACAGGTGTCCGTGATCCCGTAGGCGAGCTTGCCGATCGTGTTCCCCGTCGCGGGCGCAACGATCATCAAATCCAGCAGTTTTTTCGGCCCGATCGGCTCCGCCTGCACGATCGTGTGCAGCGGCGGTCTGCCGCAGGTCTCCGTCAGCCTGCGGATCGCCTCCTCCGCGCGCATGAAGCGCGTGTCCGTCGCATACGCCGTTTCCGAAAGGATCGGCCAAACCTCCGCGCCGAGCCGCACGATTTCCGGCAGCACCTTCAGCACCCGTTCAAATGTACAGAACGAGCCCGTCATCGCAAAACCGATCCGCTTCCCCTTCAGCATTCTCCTTCCTCCTCCCGCCTTTTTATGACGCGCGCCGCCGCCCGCGCGAGCACAGCGCCCGCCGATACCGGGCAGTATTTTCCCGGCAAGCCGCCCAAGCGCAGCGCATGCACGCCCTGCCACTGCGCCTCCTGCAGGTCAAATCCATACGGCGCGGACGCGAGATCGATCAGCAGCGCCTCCGGCCGGATCCTCTGCAGCACTTCACGCCCGACGATCCGCTCCGGCGCCGTGTTCCAGATGTGATCGTATCGCTCGATTTCCCCAAGCGCCGCATCGACGGGCAAATGATCCGCCTTTTCCTTTTCGGCGCGTTCCGTTGAACGCCCGGGCCGCACCGCCGCCGTCGGCTCCGCGCGCATGCCCGCCAGCATGCCGTACAATGCGCGCGCGATGCGCCCGTATCCTATTATCAGGCAGCGCGCGCCGAATAGCGACCTTCCCGCATTTCCCATCGCCGGCAGCAGCGCGCCCTCCGCCGTCAAAAACGCGTTCTCCTCCAAAAACTCCTCGTCCGCCTCCAGATATACCGTCCGTTTCCGCTCGCCCCGGCCTTTCTGCACGATCGCAAGGTCATATCCTTCGCCCGATATCGCCCCTTCCTCCGGAGCGAGGACGACCTGCGCGCCCTCCGGCGGCTCGTTCCCCTGCCAGCGCGCGTCGTACCCCATGCGCCGCAAATGCTCCGCCGCATGCCGGAAACGCGCGTCGCCCCCAACGACCCTCACCTGCATCGCGCTCTCCCCCTTTCCACGCCCCATCCTATTCCCCGGGCGTGCCGCGCGTGCAGGCTCCGCGTTTGCCCACGGCAGTACAAAAAAAGACAAGGCGCGCTGTTCGTCGCCCTGTCTTTTCATATTATATATAATATTCCGTTTTATGCGGTCACTTTGCCGCCATGGCGGCCTCACGCGCCTGCACGAGCGCGGAGTACGCCGCCTGCGCTTCCGCAGCAAAATCCTCGCACGCGCCCTCGACCGACACGCGGCCTTCATAGCCGCCCTCGAGCAGCGCGGAGAAGATCGCCTCGTAATCCTCGCCGTCGTCGGGCGCGGGATACTTGCGGCCGATGGCGTTGGCCGTGTGCACATGCGCGAGCATCTCGCCCGCCAGCGTCAGCGCGCTCAGCGGCTCGGAGCCCATCGCCATGTGATAGGTATCGCCCAGCGCGCGGATGTGCGGCAGCTGGTGGATGGAGGCGAGCAGCACGGCCTCGGAGACGTAATTGATGATGTTGCTCTCCTTCTTACGCAGCGGCTCGATGGCGATGGTGATCTCATAATTGGCGGCGTGACGCTCCGCAAGGCGCAGGAAATTCACGATCTGCCGCCATGCCATGTCGATGGGGAAGCCCTCGGGCACATTGCGCGCGACCGCGCTGCCGAAAACGACCACCTTGCCGCCCAGCCTGCGCGCGCGGGAGAAAGCCAGCTCCAGATATTCATGCTGCTGCGAAGCGTTGACGTCCGGCCCGGTCACGGGAACGCTCGCGGGGAGCATGCCGTTGTAGGCCTCCGCCTTGATCGGGCTGCAGTCGATCTTCTCCGCCAGCGCGGCAAATTCCTCTTCCGAAAGCGCCGCAATGGACGCAAGGCCAAATTCGATATAGTCGTAGCCGATGTTTGCAACCGTTTCCAGATTCGCCGGGCCGGTGCATACGCCAAGTCTGATCATGCTTTATCTCCTTAAAATCTATGCCTTATTCACGGACAAAGCCTGCCCCGCCCGAAAGCAAGCGGAGCAGGCCGAGCCGATATCCGTTGGATCAATAGGTGCCTTCGGTGTCGAGCGTCACGCTCTTTTCTTCCTTATGACGGGAGACGGCGCGCCTCTTGTTGAGCTCTTCGAGGAAGCGCTCTTCGTCGATGGGCAGCTGCACGGTCTCGCCCGTCCAGGAGGAGAGGTGCATGGCGTTGGAGAGAGTCAGGCCGTTGATGCCCTCGCAGCCCGGGGCGACCAGCGGCTCGCCCTTGAGGATGTTGGCCGCGAACGCGCGCAGCACCTCGTTATGCTGCGGGTTCTTGCCGTCGGTCTCCACTTCGATCTCCTCGCCCTTGGGGGTGCCGAAGCCGCCCTTGTAGGTGGCGGAGAATTCCGGCTCGGGCATTTCCAGCTTATACTGGATCAGCTTCTTGCCGTCGCAGACGAGCTTGCCGCAGTCGAGCGTGACTTCGAAGCGGTTGGTGCCGGGGCAGTCGCCGGTGGTGGTGATGAACACGCCGGTCGCGCCGTTGGGATATTCCATATAGGCCGTCACGTCGTCCTCGACCTCGATGTCGTGCCATTTGCCGTTGTGCGTGAAGGCGCGCACGGAGGAGGGCATGCCGCAGATCCACTGCAGCAGATCCAGATTATGCGGGCACTGGTTGAGCAGCACGCCGCCGCCCTCGCCGGCCCAGGTGGCGCGCCACGCGCCGGAATCGTAATAGCTCTGGGAGCGATACCAGTCGGTGATGATCCAGTTCACGCGGCGGATATTGCCCATTTCGCCGCTCGCAATGATCTCCTTCATCTTCCTGTAGACGCAGTTGGTGCGCTGGTTGAACATGATGGCGAAGACCTTGTCCTGCTTGGCGGCGAATTCGTTCATCTCGCGCACGGCCTTGGTGTAGACGCCCGCCGGCTTTTCGGAGATGGCGTGCAGGCCCTTGCCCAGCGCTTCCATGACGTAGGTCGGGTGGAAATAATGGGGAGTCGCGACCAGGACCGCGTCCACGAGGCCGCTGTCCATCATCTTGCTCGCGTCGTCAAAGCGCGCCACTTCGGGATAGGTCTCCTCCATCCACTTGAGCTTGTCCGGGTTGATGTCGGCCACTGCGCCGAGGACCATGCCCTCCACATTGCCGGCCATGATGCTCTTGGTGTGCGAAGAACCCATATTACCGATACCGATGATCCCAAGCCTTACAACATCCATGTTCCCTTGCTCCCTTCCAGCGGCCCGAAGCCGATCTTCTTCAGCGTTTCCTTGAGCGCGTCCGCAGCGGCCCGGAAGGCCTCGCGGCTGTTTTCATATACGAATTTATGCTTCACTTCTTCGTCCTGCAGGCCCTTGAGCCCCTCGAACACCGTCAGATGCGGCTCGATGGAGAGCACCATGCCGTCCGCCCTCTTGGCCATCCGGCCGAGGATCTCCGGCAGGCTGCCGTCTCCCATGCCGCAGGGCACGACGCTGCCGTCGGCGAGGATCGCGTCCTTGATGTGCATGTAGGCGATATAATCCTTGAGCTTGGCCATCGCCTCGATGGGCCTGACCTTGCACTGCAGGAAATTGGCCGGGTCGAACACGCCGAGGATCCTGCCGGAGAATTCCCGGAAGATCTCCAGACACCTGTCGTCCGTGTCGCCGTAGATGCCCTTTTCGTTTTCGTGCAGCAGCTGCACGCCGTGTTCGCGCGCGACGCAGGCCATCCTCTCCAGCCTTGCGAAGACCTCGTCTTTATACTGTTCGGGCGCCTCGCCCTCGGGCATATAGAAGCTGAACATGCGCACATGCTCCGCGCCGAGGAGCTTCGTCAGCTCCATGCCCTTTTTGAACAGCTCCAGATGCGGCGCAAAATCATCCGTGATCTTGATCTTGCCGTAGGGCGAGCCCACGGAGGAAACGGCGATGCCGCCCCCGTCGAGCATCCTCTTTGCTTCCTTTGCCTCGTCTGCGCTGAGCGCAGAAACGTTTTTGCCGTTTACGCCGCGCAGCTCCACCATGCCGATGCCCGCTTCCTGCAGCGCCTCGATCTGCACGTTCAGCTGCGGGCTGGCCTCATCCGCAAAGGCGGACAGACGAAACTTTGCCATCTGTCTTGTCTCCTTTCGCAATCCGACTATCTCTTCGGAACAAAAAACTTGCTCTGTACTTTTGCATTCGGCCGGGCGGGCCGCGCCTGCCGAGCCATGTTCAGTATACCGCCTGCTTCCTCTCCATGTCAACCAATTTTACAATCTATCGCACCATTTGCAAACAGGGGCATTGCATTTCTTGCCCGCGTTCCCCCTCGCCAAACGCCGCGCATCCGTGCTATAATAAGGTTCAGGAATCCGCGCGGCGGATTCCGGGTCGAAAGCCCGCGACAGCGTGGATTTCGACAAACATGGTATAATGAAGGCGAAGCTGAGCGCGCTGCGCCGGGATAATTCAGTTGGGAG
>JAUMYC010000181.1:3280-4908 GCA_030528845.1 Eubacteriales bacterium | reverse complement strand
GCGACGATCAGTGGTCCAACATGCTCTCCGGCGCGGATCTGATCCGCCGCAAGGAAGGCAAGCCCGCCTTCGCGCTCACCTTCAAGCTGCTGCTCACCTCCGAGGGCAAGAAGATGGGCAAGACCGAAAAGGGCGCGCTCTGGCTCGACGCCAACAAGTGCTCCCCCTACGACTTCTATCAGTACTGGCGCAACGTGGGCGACGCCGACGTTGAAAAGTGCCTCGCGCTGCTCACCTTCCTGCCCATGGACGAAGTGCGCCGCCTCGGCGCGCTCAAGGACAGCGCCATCAACGAGGCCAAGCGCACCCTCGCCTTTGAGGTCACCAAGCTCATCCACGGCGAAGAGGAAGCCGCCAAGGCCCGCGAGGCGGCCGAAGCCCTGTTCGGCGGCGGCGCGATGGGCGGCTCCGTGCCCACGACCGAGGTCACGAGGGAATATCTCGAGGCCGACAAGCGCCTGATCAGCCTGCTGGTCAAGGCCGGGCTGTGCAAGTCCAACGGCGAAGCCCGCAAGGCCATCCAGCAGGGCGGCGTGTCCATCGCCGACGAAAAGGTGACCGACGTCGATTTCGCCGTCACCCCCGAAATGCTCGAAGGCGACGGCCGGCGCGTGCCCAAGGGCAAGACGAGCGACCACACGTTCATCCTCGGCTGATTTTTCACACGCTGCGCGGTGGCCGCACATATTCGTCCGGCCACGGGTCTTTTGCACCGCGAAGGAGGACACGCGAAATGCACATTATGCTGGTAAACGACGACGGCTGGCATGGCGAAGGGCTGCAGGTTCTGGCAAAGGCCGCGCTTGCGGCGGGGCACAGGGTCACCATCTGCGCGCCGGACAGGCAGCAAAGCGGAGCGGGGCACGCGCTGAGCTTTGACGGGGCGCTCAAAGCGCGCCGGCTTGGCGATATGTCCGCCGCTCCCGGCTGGATGGTGAACGGCTCTCCTGCAGACTGCGCGCGCATGGGCGTGTGGCTTTTGCGCGAGGACAGGCCGGATATCGTCATTTCCGGCATCAACTACGGCTCCAATATTGGCGCGGCCTGCGTATACAGCGGCACCGTCGCCGGTGCTATGGAGGCCTCCATGGCGGGCGTCCCGGCGAGCGCCGTTTCGCTGGATATGGGCGGCCGGTCAAAAAACGGATTTGGCCCTGCTGCGGTGATTACGCTGAATTTCATGCAGTGGGCGCTGGAGCATCCGCTCAAAACGGGCGAGATCTATAATCTCAACGTGCCGGATCTGCCCGAAAGCGAGATCAAAGGGATCAGAAAGGCGAGCCTTTCGAACCTGAACCTCGGCGCGCCGCATTACAGCCTGCATGAGAGCGAAGTGAGCGGCAGCTATTACATGTTTGAAATGAGCGACATGCCCGAAAATGCGGATCCGGATAACGATCTGGATCTGCTCGCACAGGGCTGGGCGACGGTCACGCCGCTGACGTGGAACTGCGTCTGCGCGATGGATGGGCTGAACATTTGATAAAAGGCGGAAGCTGCGTGCTGCCGCCTGTAGGGGCGCCCCTTGCGGTCGCCCGTCAGAGAACATCATTTGAAAAGAGGCGGAAGCTGCGAGGCATGGCCGCCCCTAGGGGCGACCCTTGCGGGCGCCCGTCCGAGGATCTCAG
>JAUMYC010000181.1:0-3270 GCA_030528845.1 Eubacteriales bacterium | reverse complement strand
AGCTGCGTGCGGCCGCCTGTAGGGGCGTCCCATGCGGTCGGCCGTCAGACAACATAATTTTAAAAGTAGGCGGAAGCTGCGAGGCATTGCCTCCCGTAGGGGCGCCCCTTGCGGTCGCCCGTCAGAGAACATCATTTGAAAAGAGGCGGGAGAAAGAAGATGGAGATGAAGCCCTACAAAACGCTGATCCGGCGCGCATCGGACGAATTTATCGTGAACAAATCCCGCTTTATCGGGCATGGCTGCCCCTGCGAGACGGAGGAGGAGGCGCTTGCCTTCCTCGGCGAGATGCGCGCGAAATATAAGGACGCCTCGCACAACTGCTATGCCTATATCATCGGCACGAACATGGGCGTGATGCGCTACAGCGACGACGGCGAGCCCGGCGGCACGGCCGGCATGCCCATCATCGAGGTGATGAAGGCGCGCGGCGTGACCAACTGCGCCGTGGTGGTCACGCGCTATTTCGGCGGCGTGCTGCTGGGCGCGGGCGGGCTCGTGCGCGCGTATACCAAGGGCGCGGTGTGCGCGCTGGAGGCGGCGGGCGTGGGCGTGATGTATCCCACAAAGCGCCTGCTGGTGGACGTGCCTTATCCGCAGCTGAGCCGGTTTGAGTATATGCTCAAGTCGCAGCCGGTGCAGGTGGAGGACAAATCCTTTGCCGATTCCATCACCTTTACGATCATCGTCAAGACGCAGGACGAGCCTGCCTTTACAAAGGACGTGACCGCGATGAGCGACGGCAGAATTGAGCCGCTGGAGATGGAAGAGGTCTATCTCGCGTGGCCTGAGGAATAAGCGACAGGGGGCAAAAGGCAGGGGCGCTGCCCCTCTGGACTCCCTGCTTAAGGGACATCGTCCCTTAAGAATCCCATCTTAGGGGGAAGAGGGAAAAAAAGAGCTTGGCGTGCATTACACCGGCTTGGGGGAGGAGAAATGCACAACAGGAGTGCCGCCCCTCTGTACTCCCCGCTTAAGGGACATCGTCCCTTAAGAATCCCGTCTTGGGGGAAGAAGGAAATGCGCAACGGGATCGGTGTTTTTCCGGACGTCCCGCTCAATGGACATCGTCCCTTAAGAATCCTGTATTGAGGCAAGAGAACAACAAATGTTTGGCGCGCAGTTTGCGCATTCGGATAGTAATGGTGTTTTGCAATTTTGCACGTTCTGTACTTGCATTTTTCGCCGCACAGGCGTATACTCACCCCATGAAAAATACCTGCCTGCGCAAGCGGCGTTTCGACAGATAAAGGAGGATATCACCAATGGCTGAAATTCGAGTTGTCAAAGCGGAGACCCTCAAGCAGAAGCCGACCGACGAAAGCAAGCTGGGCTTCGGCCAGATCTTTACCGACCATATGTTTGAGTGGGATTACGACGAGGGCCAGGGCTGGCACGACCCGCGCGTGGTGCCGTTTCATAATTTTGAACTGAGCCCGGCTTCCCTTGTGCTGCATTACGGCCAGTCCATTTTTGAGGGCGCGAAGTGCTATCGCCGTGAGGACGGCGGGCTGCAGCTGTTCCGTCCGCAGGCCAATTTCGCGCGCTTTAATAAATCCGCCGACAGGCTGTGCATCCCGCAGTTTGACGAGGAGACCGCGCTGGCGGGCCTGATGAAGCTGCTGGAGATCGACGGCGAATGGACCCCGCACACCGAAGGCGCTTCGCTTTACATCCGTCCGACCATCATCGCGACCGATCCCTTCGTGGGCGTGCGCGCGGGCAAGCATTACACCTTCTTCATCATCCTCTCGCCCTCCGGCCCGTACTATTCCACCGGCCTTGCGCCCGTGGGCATTTATGTGGAGGACGAATATGTGCGCGCGGTGCGCGGAGGCATGGGCTTTGCCAAGACCGCCGGCAACTATGCCGCGTCCATCAAGGCGGGCGAGGTAGCCAAGAAAAAGGGCTATCAGCAGGTGCTCTGGCTCGACGGCGTGGAGCGCAAGTATGTGGACGAGGTCGGCGCGATGAACATGATGTTCGTGCTCGATGGAAAGATAGTGACGCCGATGCTCAACGGCACGATCCTCGCGGGCATCACGCGCGATTCCATCCTCACTCTGGCGCGGGATATGGGCTATGAGGTGGAGGAGCGTCTGGTCTCCATTGATGAGATCTTTGAAGGCGCGAAGGACGGAAAGCTGCAGGAGGCCTTCGGCACCGGCACTGCGGCCGTCATCAGCCCGGTCGGAGAGCTCTGCCGCGGAGAGGAGAAGATCGTCATCAACGGCGGAAAGATCGGCCCGGTGGCGCAGAAGATGTATGACACGCTGACCGGCATTCAGTTCGGCCGCGTCGCGGATCCGCACGAGTGGATCCTGAAGGTGAACTGATGCTCGAGCATAAGGTCTCCGCCGAGATCAGAGAGATGCCGATCGCGGCGTATCTGCGCAGGGCGTATCCCGCCGTGCCGGTGTTTGCGATCCGTGAGGTGCTGAAAAAGCGGGACGTGCGGATCAACGGCGTGCGCAGCGGCGCGGAAGCCGTGGTGCGCGGCGGAGATGAACTGAAGATCTATCTGGACGAGAGATATACCAAAAGCAGCCTGCGCATCCTCTATCGGGATGCGGGGCTGCTTGTCGTTGAAAAGCCGCAGGGGCTGCCCGTGGACACGGACGGCGCGGGAGTGGGACAGGATACGCTGCTGGCGCGCGCAAAGGCGCAGTTTCCTGCGGCGCAGCTCTGCCACAGGCTCGACGCGGGCACGGGCGGCGCGATCATGCTCTCTCTGGACGAGAAGACGCATGCGAAAGTGCTGGCGGCGTTTCGGGAGGAGCGCGTCGGGAAGCAGTACGCCTTGGCGGTGCTCGGCAGGCCTGCGCCCGCGGAGGGAAATCTGACGGGCTACATCGTCAAAAACGCTTCTGCTTCCACGGTAAAGGTGTTGGACAGGCCTTCGCCGGGCGCAAAGACGGCCGTGACGGAGTATCGGGTCGTCGGCGCTGCGCAGATCGAGGGCGTGACCGTTTCGTTTGTGCGCGCGCGTATCCATACCGGGCGGACGCACCAGATCCGCGCGCAGATGGCGCATGCGGGCTGGCCGCTGATCGGCGACGATAAATACGGGGACAGGGCGGCAAACGCGAAGCTGCATGCGAAGATGCCGTCGCTCTGGTGCGAAGAGCTGGTATATGAGGGGCAGGTATTTAGGAGCGAGCCGCGCTTTCCTCTTTGGAAGGAACTGCGGTAGGCTGGGGGGAGAGAAGGCAGGGGCTCTGCCCCTGCACCCCGCTGCGCGCTGCGCTTCGGCGCACGCGCCTTTGCAGG
>JAUMYC010000180.1 GCA_030528845.1 Eubacteriales bacterium | reverse complement strand
CGTTTTTCTTGAGGTCGGCGTAAGTGATCATATATTTCAGCTCTTTTCTGGTTTATTTTGGTCCAGCACTTGAAAACAGTCGGGGCATACGGTAGAATGAACCTGACTGATTCATTCAAGGAGGCTCCTTTTATGCAAGCATTTTCCAATTTCGAGGGCGGATTCCTGCTGTTTGTGCAGGAACATCTGCGCGTTCCCGCGCTGGACGGCGTGATGACGTCCATCACCCATCTGGGCGATACCGGCGCAATCTGGATTGCTTTGGCACTGATTCTGCTGGTCATTCCGCGCACGCGAAAGGCAGGAATCGTCTGCGCTGCGGCATTGGTGCTGAACCTGCTGCTGACCAATATTGCCCTCAAGAATATAATACAACGAATCCGCCCGTATGACGTCATGGAATCGTTAAAAATTCTCGTGGAGGCGGAACATGATTTCTCGTTCCCCTCGGGCCACACGGCTTGTTCCTTTGCCGGTGCATGGGCAATGCGCCGCACGCTGGACAAAAAGTTCTGGATTCCGGCCATGGTGCTGGCGGTGTTGATCAGCCTGTCGCGCCTGTACGTGGGCGTTCACTATCCCACGGACATCCTCGGCGGCGTGATTGTCGGAACCTTTGCCGCAGAAGCGGTTTATCGCCTGATCAAAAAGTTTGTGCCGAAGTTTCAGATGAAATAAGAATGCGTTTCTGCGATGAAGTCCGGCGAAAGCCCGAATCCCGTGCGGCAGTGTCCGTCCGGATTCGGGCTTTCGTTTCTTTTCGGAAAGAATGGTTGCTCGCGTTTATATTTTACTGCGGCTTGCTTGTGCTTTTGGTTCACAGGTCGTATGATATTGGCAGGATATTTTTTACCAAGGAGAGTGTCTTTTCACATGAGGATTTTTAATCTGAAGAAGGCCTTCAAGAAGGATTCCGGCGTGAAATTCTTCCTGCTGTCCGTGCTGATCACCGGCCTGTCCTACGGTCTGTACAAGGGCGTGATCGACAACTATCTGGCTGAAGTTGTCGGCATGGGTGAGATGGCCAAGGGCGTCACCGAGTTCTTCCGCGAACTGCCCGGCGTGATGCTGATTTTCATTCTGGCGGCATTTTACATGCTGTCTGCCGAGTCCCTTTATAAGGCCGGCGCCATTGTGATGCTGGCAGGCATGGGCATGCATGCCATTCTGCCGCCCACCAAGGTGCTGATCACTCTGGCAATCTGCATCTATTCTCTGGGCGAACATGTTCAGCTGGGCATGAAGAGCACCATTTCGCTGAAATACTCCAATCCCGGTAAGAGCGGTCAAGCGCTGGGCGTTCAGAGCGCCAGTGGTCAGATCGGTACGCTGGCCGGTTATATGATCGTTGTTGCGGTGTTCTCGATGGCTGTCGGCGCTTCGATCTACAAGATGTTCTTCATCGCAGCCACTCTGCTGGCGGGCGTGAGCATGGTCTGTGCCTTCGGCATTACCGGCAAGAGCGAGACCGACAGCAACAAGCGCCGCTTCTACTTCCATAAAAAGTACACCAAGTATTACATGCTGGAGATGTTCTACGGCGCGCGCAAGCAGGTGTTCATCACCTTCGGCCCCTATGTGCTCATCCTCTTCTACGGCGCGAACGCGGCCATGATCAGCCTGCTCTTTGCCATCTCCGCCGTGGCCTGCTTCTTTGCCTCGCCCGTCGTCGGCCGCATCATCGACCGGCTCGGCTACAAGGTGGTCATGGTCACGGACACGCTGGTCCTCGTGCTCGTGTGCCTGTGCTACGGCTTTGCGCATCATATCTTCCCGCGCGACGTGGCCTTCGTCATCTGCTGCGTGAATTATGTGCTGGACGCGGTGATCTCGCTGGCGTCCATGGCCGCGAACGTCTATGTAAAAGACCTTTCCGACAACGCGGACGAGGTGAAGGCGACGATCTCCACCGGCGTTTCCATCAACCACGTCATCACCATTTTCATCGCGCTCTTCGGCGGATGGATCTGGGAGAGCCTCGGCATCGAGATGCTCTTCATCGCCTCGGCGGTCCTCGGCCTGTGCAACAGCGCCTACGCCGCCACGATCAAGAGCAGAAAACAGCTCAGCGCGGGCGGACGGGCCGCCTGACCGTTCCTTACCTACCAAAAAGAAGGCGCCCCGACATGAAAAAGCATGCCGGGGCGCTTTTGTGTCAGTTGGGGGTGCGGTCAGGCGTCGAGCACTTCAAAGAACATATATCTGCCCGGCCACATGGGTACCTCAAAGGCATGCTCCTCCGGCTCTTCGATGACGGTGGTCGCGTCGCCGCGGCATTTGGGCGTTGCCAGCGGAAGGCTCGCCTCGAAGACGCGGCCTGTCTGCAGGTCGCGCAGGCCCCTGCACGCGCCGCGCACGATCACCTGCACCTTGTCCGCCATGGGCCTGTAGGAGAACAGCCCGTAGACGTTGTTGTCGTAGGCGAAGAGGTTGCACTTGGGCCTGCAGCCGAGATACACTCTCTGCCCCATGGACAGGTGCTTGTTGATGCCGCGAATGACCTCCGGCGGCAGCTTGTACAGATCTGCAAAGTTCTCCGGCAGGTTCAGGATGAAGAAGCGGCCCCTGCCGTAGTTGTCCTCGGTCAGGATGGGGAAGTTGTGCTCTCCGGCGATCAGGCTGATGTCGGAGACGGTCGCGTTGGTCTTATAGCTGAGGATCTCAAAGAGCACGTCCTCGCTGCCCTGAGAGAAGTGGGAGTCGGTATAGTTGGCGTGGTCGATCATATAGGTCTTGCCCAGAACATGCCGGTTCGTCAGCCGCACGGAGGTAAGGTCCTTGATGCCCTTGTCGTACATCTCGCGGAAGAAGCCGGTGGTGACGACGGCGTTTCCGCCGCCGCGCACATAGCGCTCCAGCTCCTGCATGGCCTCCGGCTCATGCGCAGTGGACTGCGTGAAGAGCACCACGGGCGCTTTTTGGTTCATATAGGGGGAGGGCTCGACAGCCGCGCCGCACATGCCCAGATAGTTGTACGCCTGATCCTCGCCGTCGCCGTCGTAGGGCTCCCATGCCCATACGCCAACGGGCTCGCCCATGCGCCCGACCAGCTCGTCCACGCGCCGCAGCTCGTTGCCCAGCGCGGGCAGCGCGTTGGAGCCGACCATGGAGGAGAAGTTGAACAGCATCAGCTCGCGCGCCTTGGCAAACATCGTCAGCTGTGCCTGCTCGAGATAGACGTTGATATTGTCCGAGGAGCCGCCGAGGTCGATCCAGCCGCCGCCGTTGCGGCCCGGGGCCGTGTGCTCCATCAGGCGGATGAGGGAATAGGAGGTGTAGCGCTGCAGATGCTGCGGGTCGTAGACGGGGTTGCGCGTCTCCGTGCCGGTGTAGACCATATCGAAGATCTCCCGCTGCCTGCCGGGGTTGTAGCCCGTCTCCTGATAGGATTCGTACCAGTTGGGATATTTGATGATGAAGTTCATCTTCGGGTTCACGCTGCGCGCGAGCTCGACGATCTCATGGGAGAAGTTTTCCATGAGAGAGAGCCGGTAGTCCGGCCAGCTGCGGCTGCCCTTGGCCGCGATGCACATCTCGCAGCGGCAGGCCGTGAAGAAGAAATCGTCTAAGATGATCTCGTCGAACACGCCCGCGAGCTCTTCCACGATGCGGCGGTATTCCTTGCGGTGCGCGGGGTCGGTGTAGCAGAAGGTGTCGAAATAGGAGGGCTTGCGCACGCCGTTCACGTTCTGCGTGGAGGTGATGCCGCCGGAGGTCTCGATGCCGTGCGCTTCAAACAGGGCTTTGACCTCGCGCAGGCGCTGCGGCGGGATGTCCACCTTGCCGCGGTGGTTTTCGATATAGACCTTGTCCAGATGGATGTACTGCCTGTAGAATTCGAGATCGCGCAGGATCGTTTCGTCGTCGGCGTTTTGCAGATAATAGGCAAAGACATAGGCTGCGACTTTGAAATTTTTGCATTTTTCCATAAACAAGGCTCCTTTCAGTGGTCGCTTTGCGCCGTCTGTATTGTAGCATGCGGCGCTGCTCTGCGGCAAGAAGAGGCGGGCGCGCGCGGGAAAAACACTTGTATTTTCCTGTATGACATGTATAATAAAATCATTGGCGGGAACGGCTGCGCGGGCCTTTGCGCGGGCGGGCCGCCGCCGAACAGACAGGAGGGAACCCTTTATGAAAGAGCATGTCATGCAAGCCCTTGCCGATTCCGGGATCGTGCCGGTCGTCGTGCTGGAGGATGCGAAGGACGCCGTGCCGACTGCGCAGGCGCTGCTCGCAGGGGGCATCGGAGTTATGGAGATCACCTTCCGCACGGCCGCTGCGGAGGACAGCATCCGCGCCGTGGCGGAGAACTGCCCGGAGATGATCGTGGGCGCGGGCACCGTGATCACGATCGACCAGTGTATCGCGGCGGTCTCCGCCGGGGCGAAGTTCATCGTTGCCCCCGGCTTCCGCGCCGAGGTGGTGGAGTGGTGCGTGGAGCACAACGTGCCCATCACGCCCGGCTGCGTCACGCCCACGGAGATCATGATGGCCATGGAACACGGCCTGCAGGTGGTCAAGTTCTTCCCGGCCAATATCTACGGCGGCCTCAAGGGCATGAAGAACCTCGCCGCGCCCTTCGGCTCGATGAAGTTCATCCCCACGGGCGGCGTGAACACGGAAAACGTGGCCGAATATGCCGCCGCGCCGTTCGTGTTTGCCGTCGGCGGCAGCTGGGTCTGCCCGAAGGCGGAGATCGCTGCGGGCAATTTTGAGGCGATCACGCAGCTGAGCCTCGCCGCGCGCGCAAACTACCTCGCCGGCAAAAAGTAAAAAACCGCTGAGAAAAGCCGCCCCTTCGCTCGTTGGCGCAGGGGCGGCTTTTTGCGTGATTATTTCTTTTCTTCGGCTTCCTTCTTCTCTTCGGGCTTTTCTTCCTTCTTTTCGTCCTTGGCTTCCATGGCCGCACGCATCTTCTT
>JAUMYC010000179.1 GCA_030528845.1 Eubacteriales bacterium | reverse complement strand
CCGGTCTTGGCGCTGCCGCCGGCGCTGTCGCCCTCGACGAGGAAGATCTCGCACTTGCTCGGGTCGCGCTCGGTGCAGTCGGCCAGCTTGCCGGGCAGCGAGGCGGATTCCAGCGCGGTCTTGCGCCGGGCGAGCTCTCGCGCCTTGCGGGCGGCTTCGCGCGCGCGCTGGGCCTGCAGGCATTTGTCCAGCACGCCCCTCGCCACGGAGGGCGTCTCCTGAAAGAAGGCCTCCAGCTTGGTGGACACGAGCCCCTCGACCAGCGGGCGCATCTCGCTCGAGCCCAGCTTGGTCTTGGTCTGGCCTTCGAACTGCGGCTCTTCCAGCTTGACGGAGACGATGGCCGTGAGGCCTTCGCGGATGTCCTCGCCGGAGAGGTTCGGATCGGCCGGCTTCATCATGCCGCTCTTTCGGCCGTAATCGTTCATCACGCGGGTGAGCGCGCTGCGGAAGCCCTGCAGGTGGGTGCCGCCTTCGGGGGTATGGATATTGTTGGCGAAGGAGAAGACGCTCTCGTTGTAGCCGTCGTTCCACTGGAACGCGACTTCGACCGTGGAGCCGTCCTTTTCGCCCTCGATATAGATCGGCTTGTCGAACAGGGGGGTCTTGTTGCGGTTGAGGTCTTCCACGAAGGAGACGATGCCGCCCTCGTAGCAATAGTTCTTCACATGGGGCTCTTCGCCGCGCTCGTCGGTGATGGTGATGCGCAGGCCCTTGTTCAAAAAGGCCATCTCGCGCAGGCGCGCGTAGAGCGTCTCGAAGTTGAAATCGCCCGTTTCGAAGATGCCCGGCTCCGGGTTCTCGCCCGTCTTGACGTCCGGCCAGAACTGCACGAGCGTGCCGCTCTTTTCCGTCTCGCCGGTGACCTTCAGATCATAGAGCACCTGTCCGCGCTCGTATTCCTGCTTGTAGGCCTTGCCGTCCTTCTGCACGATGACCATCAGCCTCTTGGAGAGCGCGTTTACGACGGACGCGCCCACGCCGTGCAGGCCGCCGGAGACCTTGTAGCCCCCGCCGCCGAACTTGCCGCCCGCATGCAGGATCGTCATGCAGACTTCGACCGCCGGGCGGCCGATCTTGGGATGGATGTCTACCGGGAAGCCGCGGCCGTTATCTTCGACCGAGACGGAGCCGTCGGCCTGCAGGCGCACCTGAATGTGCGTGCAGTAGCCGGCCAGCGCCTCGTCTACGGCGTTGTCCACGATCTCATATACCAGATGGTGCAGGCCGCGCTCGTCCGTCGAGCCGATGTACATGCCCGGGCGGCGGCGCACAGCCTCGAGGCCTTCCAGCACCTGTATTTCACTTGCATCATAATGGTTTTCAGTCTGCATTTCTATCCTCCAGATCGTTTGCTGGGCATAACTTTCCTACATTATATTATACCACATTTCTGCACCGTTCGGACGCGCCGAAACGAATCTCAACACAGCTTTAATACACCCATTTTCCCCCTTCCGAACAGGCCGATTTCGTGGTATGATAGGGGCAACGGAGTATTGGCGGGAACCCTTTTCTTTAGAAAAAGAAAAGGGTTCCCGCACCCTCCCAAAGGAAATCATTCAGGGCATAGTATCTGCTTCCGACGCAGAACATCTGCCCTGCGAAAGACGCGAAAAGCTCACAGCATAAAGCAAACCCAATATGGAGGATTGCAAAGGGAATCATTCCCTTTGCCGAGGGGTTTGGGGGCGAGCAGCCCCCAACGTACCCCTGACGTTCCCCGCAAGGAGGTGGCCCTGTGCCGGACCAATATTTCACCGCCGCACCGGCGAGCGAATCCCGCCCGAGGGAGATCACGATCTCCTTCGGCGGCAGCACCTACCCCTTCACGACCGATTCCGGCGTGTTTTCCAAGGATGACCTCGACGTCGGCAGCCGCCTGCTGATCGAAAACCTGCCGCAGCTGGGCGCAGGACAGCGCGGGCTGGACTTGGGCTGCGGCTGGGGGCCGGTGGGCACCATCTGGGCAAAGCGCTGCCCGGAGGCGGAATTTGCGCTGACGGACATCAACGAGCGCGCGGCCGAGCTCGCCGCCAAAAACCTCGCGCGCAACGGCGTAGGCAACGCAGAAGCCTTCTCCGGCGATGCGCTCAGCGCCGTGAGCGGCCTGTTCGACGCCATCGCGCTGAACCCGCCCATCCGCACCGGCAAGGAGAACATCTACCGCATGTTCCGCGAATCGATGGCCCGGCTGACGGACAGCGGTGCGCTGTACATCGTCATCCGCGTCAAGCAGGGTGCGGATTCGGCCAAGAAGATGCTCAAAAACGAATTCGGCAATTGCGAAACGCTGGACCGCGGCAGCGGCTTCCACGTTCTGATGTGCAGAAAAACGACAGACTGAAGGAGGTTTGCATCGATATGAACGACCGCATCGCAAAGGTGCTGCGCAACATGGACAAGGCGGGGCTGGATCAAATTTTGGTCAGCGCGCCCGCATCCATCAAATACCTGACCGGGTTGGGCGTCGGCCCGGGCGAGAGGCTGTGCGCGCTGCTGCTGAACAAAAACGGGCAGGTCACGCTGCACGGCAACCGCCTCTTCGCGCTGGAACAGGGCGCGGATTTCGAGCTTGTGGAGCACGACGACACGGACGACTGCATCGCCGTGCTGGAAAAGGACATTCTGCCCGGCAAACTGGGCGTGGACAAGGTCTGGCCCAGCGGCTTTGCCGTGCGCCTGATGGACATGCGCCCGGACGTGAAGCTGGCCCTGGGCAGCGCTCCGGTCGATGACGCGCGCATGCTCAAGACCCCGGAGGAGATCGAAAAAATGCGCCTGAGCTCTCTGGCGAACGACAGAGCCACGGAAAAGGCGCTCATGGGCATGACCCTCGGCGAGAAGGAGACCGACGCTGCGGCGCGTTATCTCGCCTGTGCGAAGGAGCAGGGCGCTTCGGGCTGTTCCTTCCCGGCGCTCATCTGCTTCGGCCCCGGCGCGGCTGAGCCGCACCACGACACCGCCGAGGTGGCGCTGAAGCAGGGCGACGCCGTGATCATGGACGTGGGCCTGCTGCTGGACGGCTATTGCTCCGACATGACGCGCACCTGCTTCATGGGCTCCATGACGGACGAGCAGAAAAAGGTCTACGACCTCGTGCGCGCCGCAAACGAAGCCGGCCGCGCCGCCGCAAAGCCGGGCGTGCCGCTGTGCGAGATCGACCGCGCCGCGCGCGATGTGATCGCCAAGGCCGGCTACGGCGACTATTTCCTGCACCGCACCGGCCACGGCATCGGTCTGGAAGTCCACGAGCCGCCGGACGTCTCCGCCACCGGCAAACAGCTCGCGCTGCCGGGCATGGTCTTCTCCATAGAACCGGGCATCTATCTCAAGGGCAAGTTCGGCGTGCGCATCGAGGATCTCGTCGCCATCACCGAGGACGGCGCGATCACCCTGAACCAAATGCACCGCGAACCGATGATCCTGTAACACAAAAACCAAGGAGGGCTGCATTATGTACGGCAAAAACGAATGGCTGATCGCAGACTGCTATTGGCCGGAGATCACCACCGAGGGACATTATGTGAGCCACGAGGCCATCTGCGTGCTCAACGCAGGCGACGTGGACGCGAAGATCGATATCACGCTGTATTTCGAGGACTGCGAGCCCATGACCGGCTTCCATGCCGAGTGCGCCGCGCGCCGCACGAACCACATCCGCATGGATAAGATCGTGGACGAAAACGGCAATCATGTGCCCATGGGCAAGCCCTATGCCGCGCTCGTCGTCTCCAGCGCGCCTATCGTCGCGCAGTACAGCCGCCTCGATACCACGCAGGTCAACGAGACGCTCATGACCACCATGGCGTACTGAGCAAACGAGAGGAACGGCAGGAGGGGTGTTTCTTTGGAAAAAGAAACACCCCTCCCGCACCCTCCCCAAAGAAATCGCATAAGGCACCATGCGAAAGAATAAGCCCCTCGGAAGTTCATGCTCCCGAAGGGCTTGTTTCTTTTTGTGTTTTAATCTCAAAAGGCTTCTTTTCGGAGGAGAACAGCTTTCCACTCCCGAAAGGCCGTTTCTTTGGTTTTAGCCGCCTATGTCCCGCCCTTACAGATTTCTTTTAGGAGAGCGCGAGAACCCTTTTCTTTTTCCAAAGAAAAGGGTTCTCGCAATACTCATAACGTCTCAATAGCGCGGAGGGTGCTGCCCGCAGCCTTGTCCGCGGCAACAGCAACGAAATCCTCGAAGGTACCGCCGGCGCTGTCGTCAGCCATATCAGAGATGCACTTGATCGCGCAGTAGGGCACGGCGTTGAGCACGGCCACATGCGCCGTCGCGCCGGTCTCCATATCCACGCACAGGCCGCCACAGCGCGCAAGGATATCCTCCTTCACCTCGCGGCTGCGGATGAACCGGTCTCCGGTCACCATGCGGCCCGCGTTCGCGCCGCCAAACGCCTGCGCGCCCATGAGCAGCGCGTTTTTGAGCGACTCGTCGGCCGGGAACAGGTCGGTGTAGGGCGGGCAGTCCATCAGCCATTGCGTGTCCGCGTCGTGATAGGTCAGCTCCGTCGAAACGACCAGCGAAAGGTGGCTCGCTACCTCCTGCAGGCTGCCCGCCACGCCCGTGTGGATGATCGCGTCCGGCATAAAGCAGTCGATCAGCACCTGCGCCGTGCGCGCGCCGTTGACCTTGCCTACGCCGCAGATCGTCGCCACGACCTGCTTTTCGCCGATCACGCCCTCGATAAAGCGCAGCCCTGCCTTTTCCACCTCGCCCGTGACCTGCATTCCCTTCTCCAGCACCGCCAGCTCCTCCGGCAGCGATGCGATCACGCCAATCGTTTTCATATATTCTCCTCCTGTTTCGATTCCCGAAAATTTCTCACAAAACCAAAATGCGTTTCTTTTTGAGGGGGAACTCCCTCGCTCTCCCTCAAATTTTGCAAAACCCCAATTTGGTTTCTTTTTGAGGGGGT
>JAUMYC010000178.1:390-4929 GCA_030528845.1 Eubacteriales bacterium | reverse complement strand
GGGCATGCTCCCGATAAAAAGGAGGCAAGACGATGCATTGGTTTGTCAAGGCACTGCTCTATGCGTTTATTTTTGCGGCGATCATCGGCTTTGCTTACGCAGCCGGCGCCATCGCACAGCGCTATATGAACAAAAACATGGCCGGCATGAGCAAAAAGCATAAGGGGCTGCAGGTGCACCCCTATATGGAAATGATCCCGGGCAGGGTCGGCCAGCCCGTCGGTAAGGAATCCGAAGTCGTCATCGCTCCGGATTTCGACCTGAGCAAGCCCGAACAGGAGGACCCCCAAAGGGCCTGAAGGAAGTGAACGCAAGTGGAAGGATTCATTGTATTTCTCGTCATCATCGGCATTTTCCTGAAGATCGGCGGCGCGGCGAAGAAAAAGACGGAACAGAAGCCCGCCCCGGCGAAGGTCATGCCCGCAGAGCCTGCCCCCGCGCCCGGCCCTGCCGCGGCTCCGTCCGTGCCCGCGCCCGCAGCTGCGCCCGCGGCCCCGCCCATGCCGGATATCGGCTGGCTGCTGGAGGAGGAAGAGGAGGAATGCGTCGGCCCGGCGGAAAGCCATACCCACGGCGAGGGCTTCAGCCACGCCGACGACAAAGGCTGCGTGGGCGGCAGCATGAGCCATGCGGCCCATGAGGGTAGCGCCCTGAGCCGTGAAGGCAGGGGGCTGAGCTACGAAGGCCGTAGCATGAGAGGCGGAGTCATGGGCCCGGGCAATCTTGCGGCCAGAACGGCCTCCGAGCCCGAAAAGGTCCGGTCGCACGCGGAGAGGGCGCGCATCAGCGCCCGGGAGATGCGCAGGGCGGTCGTGACCAGCGAGATCTTGCGCGAGCCCGTGGCTCTGCGCGGAAGGACAGCCGGAAGATGAGACCGATATCGATACTGATCGCGGACGACGATCCCGGGATGCGCGCGCTGCTCTCCGGGATCGTCGCCAAATCCGCAGGATATGAATTGCGCGGCGTGGCCGAGGACGGCGAGGCGCTGCTGGAGATGTACGAAAAAGAGAGGCCGCAGGCGGTGATCATGGACGTGGAAATGCCCGGCAAAACGGGCGTGGAATGCGCGCATATCATCCAGGACAAAGATCCGCGCTGCGTGCTGATCTTCGTGACGGCGCACGAAAAATACATGGGCGATGCCTTCGAGGTGTACGCGTTCGACTATCTGCGCAAGCCCTTCCCCGTGGAGCGCGCGCTGCAGACGCTCGAGCGCGCCGCGGTGCGCATCGGCGATATGAACGCGCGGGAGGAGGGCGCCGGGCGCATGCAAAGGCCGCCGGAGCCCCGCCGCTCCGGGCGCAGCAGGCTGATGATCCGCGCGAGAGAGGGCCTGCGCTTTGTGGATATGGACGAGATCATCCTCGTGCAGCGCGAGGACAGGCAGACCCACATCCACTTAACGCAGCAGCGCACCTTCGTCACGAGCGATTCTCTGAGCGAGATCGAAGAGAAATTGGACCCGGGGGTCTTTTTTCGTTCGCACAAAAGTTATATAATCAACCTGAACTATGTCGACACGGTCACTCCGTATGGGCGGTGGACGTATGTCGTCACGCTGGAGGGCACGCGTCAGGACGCGCTGATCACGGCGGAAAAGTTTGAAGAATTGAAGGAGGCCTTCTCCTGAACGGGGGAGGCCGGAAAAGGAGCGGGAAGCAAGCTATGATACCGAAACGGTGGATAGAAAACGCCCTCGCGCGCTCTATGCGCACGGGCGGAGATTTTGCGGAGATTTATGCCGAGGACACCCGCAGCACCGCGATGACGCTGCTGGACGGCAAGGTGGAAAACATGGCGGGAGGCCGCAGGCGCGGCGTGGGCCTGCGCGTGTACAAGGGCTTTCTGAGCGTATACGTCTATGGCAACGACATGACTGAGGCCGGCCTGATGCGCCTGGCAGAGCAGGCCGCCGACGCTGTGGGCGAGATCAACGGCGAAGAGGGCACAGTGCGCCTGGTCGGCTCCGTGTGCCCGAACGCGCACGAGATCAAAATGCTGCCCTGCGACATCGAAGGCGCGCGCAAGGCGGAGCTCCTGCGCAGGGCCTACAGCGCGGCCAAGGAATATGACCCGGCCGTCGCGCAGGCCGTCGCCAGCATGCAGGCCAGCGAAAAGGAAGTGCTCATCGCCAACAGCGAAGGGCTGATGGTGCCCGACAGGCGCGTGCGCACCCGCATGTTCGTGCAGGCCGTAGCCTCCGCCGGCGGTGAGAGCCAGACCGGCATGGAAAGCCCCGGCGCGCTCAAGGGCTTTGAATTCCTCGAAAATGAGATCGACGTGGCCGAGATGGGCCGCAGCGCCGCAAAGACGGCCGTGACCATGCTGCGCGCCGAGCCCTGCCCGGCCGGCGTCATGCCCGTCATCATCGACGGCGGCTTCGGCGGCGTTATTTTCCATGAAGCCTGCGGCCATTCGCTCGAGGCCACCGGCGTTGCGCTGGGCAACAGCGAATTCTGCGGCAAGCTCGGCCGGCAGATCGCCTCGCCCATCGTGACCGCCATCGACGACGGCACTCTGCCCGGCGAATGGGGCTCCACCAACATCGACGACGAGGGCACCCCCACCACCAAGCTCGTGCTCATCGAAAACGGCGTCCTCAAGAATTATATGATCGACCGCCTGAACGCGCGCCGCATGGAAATGCCCGTGACCGGCTCCGCCCGCAGGCAGGATTATACCTTCGCGCCCACCAGCCGCATGCGCAACACCTATATCGCGCCCGGCAGCGACGACGAGGAAGAGATGATCGCCACCGCCGGCACCGCCCTGTACTGCAAGAAGATGGGCGGCGGCAGCGTGAACCCCGTCACGGGCGAGTTCAACTTCGCCGTGGGCGAGGGCTATCTCGTCAAAGACGGCAAGATCGACCGCCCCGTGCGCGGCGCGACCCTCATCGGCAAGGGCGCCGACACGCTCATGAAGATCGACCGCGTGGGCAGGCGGATGTGGATGGCGCAGGGCATGTGCGGCTCGCTCTCCGGCTCCGTGCCCACCAACGTGGGCCAGCCGCGCATCCGCGTGAGCAGCATGACTGTGGGAGGACGCTGATTATGGAAAAGAATACCTTTATCGAACTGCTCTTTGCGCGCGCAAAGCAGGCCGGCTTCACCGACTGCGAGGTCTATATCTCCGCAGGCGACGAATTCGAAGTGAATATCTTCAAGGGAGAGATCCTGCAGTATACCTCCGCCGCCAGCGAGGGCCTCGGCTTCCGCGGCCTGTATAACGGAAAAATGGGCGTGAGCTCCACGGAAGTATACGACGAGGAATCCATCGACCAGCTGATCGAAAACGCGCTGGAGGCGGCGAAGCTGATCGAAAACGAGGACGAACAGTTTATCTATGCGGGCGACGGGCAGTATCCCGAGGTGCGCCTGTACAGCGAGGAGCTGGAAACGGTCTCCGCCGCCGAGAAGATCGCGCTGGCCAAGGAGATCGAAAAGGCCGTATACGCGCAGGATGCAAAGGTCGTGCAGACGGAGGCCGCCGAGGTCGTGTCCATGAGCAGCTCCTGCCGCATCGTGAACACCAAGGGGCTGGACGTCTCCTATCGCAGCAACGTGGCCGCGGCCTATGCCGTGCCCGTCGTGGCGGACGAGGGCAAGGCTTCCTCCGGCATGAGCATCAAATCCGATCAGGATTTCGCGGCGCTTGCGGCGAAAAAGGACGAGATCGCCGCGGAAGCCGTGAAGGAAGCGATCGACTTCCTGCACGCCGAAAGCGTGCCCTCCGGCGAATACGCGGTGCTGCTGCGCAACGACGCGGCCGGCTCCGTGCTGCGCACGTTCTGCGGCGTCTTTAACGCAGAAAACGCGCAGAAGGGCCTCTCGCTGCTCAACGGGCGCGAGGGCGAGACCATCGCCGCGCCCTGCGTGACCATTGTGGACGACCCGCTGCGCGACGGCAGCACCGCCTCGAGCCCCTTCGACGACGAGGGCGTGGCGACGTACACGAAGAACATCGTGGAAAACGGCGTGCTCAAGACGCTGCTGCATAACCTCAAGACCGCCAACAAGCAGGGCGTGAAGTCCACCGGCAACGCGAGCCGCGCGGGCTACAGCGCGCCCGTGGGCGTGTCCCCGAGCAATTTCTATATCCGGCCCGGCGCGCGCAGCCTCGAGGAAATGGCGGCGGAAATGGGCGAGGGCCTGCTGATCACCGACCTGCAGGGCCTGCATGCCGGCGCAAACGGCATCTCCGGCGATTTCTCTCTCGGCGCGAAGGGCTATCGCATCGTGGGCGGCAAGGTCGGCGCGCCGGTCGAGCAGATCACCGTGGCGGGCAATTTCTTCAAGGTGCTGGAAAACATCGCGGAGGTCGGCTCCGACCTGCGCTTCGGCATGCCCGGCGGCTCCGTCATGGGCAGCCCCACGCTTTGGATCAAGGGCCTCGCAGTGGCGGGCAAGTAACGACGTGAGGCGGAGAAGTCTCCGCGTCGGAGCTGCCGAGTGCAGTTGAAAGATAAAGAAGGGCGGCCTTCGCAGCACGCGCCGGTGGGGTGTTGGGTTATGTTTTAAATTTTTTTTTGCAGCG